>CAZCPW010000052.1:0-4569 GCA_964499925.1 uncultured Lachnospiraceae bacterium | reverse complement strand
TGGAATCCTATCCGCTCGGCGACAAAGAACATTCCGCGAAGCCAGATAAAGAAACTGCCTATCATAAAGAACTTGAAGCTGTCAGGCACTTTCTTTATCACCTTTAACGCCATTGCAACAATTGCAACAACCAAGAGAACAATCGTCCCGTATGCACTTCTTGCCGGGTAATGCGGTGACAGCACGAATGCACCCCAGGAAAGAACGGCACCTATGATGAAAAGCTCCACTTCAATTCCTACTTTAGTGTGAAGCATCATCCTTGCAATTATGTACATTGCAACAGTTGCAAGCAAAGCCACGCCTATGTATCTGGCATACCCGTTGAAGAGATAATAACATCTTAAATATACAGTCCAAATGATTCCGTGCTCCGAAACTGTGCTTTCACGCACGAAGTTTCCGGGAGCAAGGATGCAGGCGCAGGTGCCGATTAGGGAACCAATGACACCTTCAACCATCCAACCCGGTATTTTTCTGTCCGTTTTCTTTATGTATATGGTCGAGACAAGTGCAATGATAAAGGCAACCGGGCCCATGTTCTCATTGCTCCAGCCTGCCATCAGTGAAAGCGGAAGTATCCAAACATATATACCCCAAGGCTCTTCTTCCGGCTTTAAGCAGTCAAACGGAAGCCTCTTCACGTAAATCCACAGAAAAAGCAGGATAAGGTTCGTCATGTAGAGATAATTGCATGCGCCGCTCTGCCAGACCATTGAATAAAAAACATCTTCGTTGAGCCCAAGTACCAAACCGCACACCACGGTCACGCTCAAGAATCTTCCTGCACGCGACATTTTCGTAAGTGCCATATCCTCGGCCATGTGTGTAACTATAATGCCTGTAAATATAAGCATCAGGCAATTCAGCACATCCGTTACATGCTCGGGAAGCAGTAAAACTGCCTGCAAAATCGTGTGAGCCACGCTTCTTCCGCCCCAATTCATATAATGCCACTTTTGCGCCTTGAAAATATCAAAGATATTCTTAATTTTCTCATCGGAATAAAGAAGTGTCCTATACCAGTCATCATCCATCATGTAAGGAATGATGTACTGAAGCCAAAAAAACATGCCAAAGGTGACGGCAAAGAACATTACCGTCGCAATAAGTAACAGATTCTTTTTTCCTTTGCTTAACTTTTGAAAATCCATAAAATCTCCACATATACATGGATGTGATACCGGATTGCTTCGCACTTCGTGCTCCCGCAATCCTTCACATTATATCATAGTATCGGCAGTTTGACAGCCTATTCCCGCCCTATACACAAAAATGTCGGAAGGGCAATCATTGCGGGATAGATATATCTTAGGTGCATCGTCGGTCCCAAAAGAAGTGTTCCGAAAAATGCAAGCATCAGTATCACCGGAAAAAGGGCCGAAAAATTTCTTTTTTCAATCACTCTTGCAAATATATAAAGATAAATCCACAAATAAATACCGGGTATGTAGAATATCTTAATAACAGGCTTCATAAATCCGTCATTAAGTGCGAAATCGTCAAGCTTCTCCTTAAGCGCCGGCCATAATGAATGCTCGGTTTCAATACCGTCAAATCTGTCGACCGTACAAGCATACTGGATATAGTTTCTGGTGACGGTCTGCCCGTCAACCTCCATCATTCTGAACGTTTCGTCAAGTGGCGATACATAGCCTCCTATCAGGGATAATGTGGCATTTATATAGTCTCCCGGATATTTCTTCAAAAGTTCAGAATAGATTTTCAAGAACCGTGAAGTCTCATATCTGACAATATAGGTATTCGTCTTTCCTTTTACAGGATCCGAAATCACGGGATTATAATTCTCATACGCCTCATAAAGGATAAAATCATCAATTAAAGCCTGTTCTTCGGATGTTAGATTTTCTTTCTCATAAACCGCTGTGCGAGCAAGCTGCTGAATCGGAACGCTCAACATTTCGCGCTTGTCTAAAGAAACTGCATCGGTAATTGCAAATACCGCCTTAAGCATAGCTAACGAAACAACAAGTGAGCAGGCTGTTCCAATGAAGAACTTCAGGTAAAGCTTTCTTTTTCTTTTTACGAATATGCAGGCAAGGAAAAGAGCAAATACGCACACTGAAAAGGCAAATTTTCCGTTGTTTCTGAAAATGCATACTCCGATTCCGCTAAGTAACAGCAGCACAAACCGTCTTATCTTCCACTCTTTCATCAGCGAAAAGAACGCGCATATAAACAGCAGCAGAAAGCTTGCAAATACGGTATCCTTGGTGATGCTTACCGCCATATAGCCGTTAAAGAGGTTTAGGCAAAAGTGTATGGTGACAACGACTTCCGCCCATAAAGGCAAGCCGTGTATGTCAAGCGTGTAAACAATGAATGCAAGCGAAAAGGCCAGGAGCAGGAGTTGCATAAGGGTATACAGCCACAGTCCTCCCGTAAGCGACAAACTCAGCTTTATCAAAAGAGTATGAAAAATCGGATGATGGTCGTTATAGGAATTTCCTGTTATTTGTCCCAACTGAATTGACAAATCATAGGCACAGATTCCGGGAAAGTATGCCAAAAAGAACGGAATGAAAGAAAGCGTAATTAAAGCAAACGAAACAAGCAAGACTGTGCTTGACTTTGGGCGTTTGCCAGATCTTCGGACCGATACATTTAACCTTCGAAATATTTTTCTTATTATGAGAATCAACAGTAAGAAGACTAAGGCTCCAAGCACGCAAAGTGCAAGCAGCCTTAATACGTAACTTGTGTTCCAAATGATATTTCCGGTTCTGCTAAGGTCCCATTCGCTCTTTACGAAAAACGTGAAAAGAAAACCTATGAGTCCGTACAATACTATGCTTATTTTGTTTGAAAATATTCTTTCTCCGTCTTTCATGCGAAGTTCCTTCTTAATTTTCCTGTTAAGGAAAGTTCTCGCAAAGTCGATGATTCACGAAAAAAATTTTCGTCATCACCTTCTCCGCTCATAATAAGTCCAAAAAGTACCGTGTGTCACCGTATCTGCGCAATACTCATTTTCAAGCCAGTTCATGAGCCATCTATTCTGCAAAAGCTCCCATTCCAGGGTATCGCCATACGATGAAATAATTACCACATCCGGATATTTATCGGGATTAAGTTTCCAATAATACTCAAGGCTTTCATTGTAGGTAGGTGTGGACATTACCGTCGGTGCTCCGACTTCAACATCCTCATACAGGTATCCGAGCGTGTCAACAGGCTCCCCTATAATCCAAATTGTGTCACCTTCATGCACAAACTCACTCCACTCCTCCATGGAATCTCTCTGCTTTGCGGCGCCCATTTCATCCGTGATGATGCCAACTGCAGGGCCGCTTCGTATGATGCCGAGGTCATCGGCAATCGAACAAATCTGGCCTCGACCGCTAATCGGGATGTGAATATATAAAATTCTAAACAAAATCAATATCAGCCATAAATGAAAGCCTACTGTGACAGCCATTTTAAGATTTTTCTTGGGAATTGCCTCATATGCGCGATAAAGCGGTACTACGGAAGCGCATATCCAAACAAGCATGTATGCGATATCCTGCAAGAAGACATGATCCGACAGTATCATCGTTGCCAACAGGTCCATGATTCCCACTGCCATCGCCACATAGTAAAGCCTTTTTTCCTCGCATGAAAGCAAGTTTCTATTTGCAAATCCTACAGCAATTGTAAAAAGAAAAGGAATTGCGTACCCGCCGCGGTTTTCCACACTCAAAATATTTATCAGCAGAAAAGCAAGCAGTGCAAACCATGATGCCGTAAGGCAAGTGTTCAATGAAAACTCATCTTTCTTTTTCCTTGCAATCCAAATGAGTCTTTCAATCAAGAACCCTACTATGCATGCACAGGCTATAATTACGAGTACTTTTGCAATACTTTCAAGATGCCCAAGCAACTTCTCCCATGCGCTGACAGTATGGCTGGGTTCAAGATTCAGTGCGCAGGTAACGCAATTCAGAATCGTATCGAAGCCGACCGTATACAGGAGGTACCCCGCGAATATCCCGCCGATTAATGCACACACGGCTGTAAAAAGAAAAATATCTCGTCCGCGCTTTTTTGAATAAACCCACAGGGCAAAAACTGCGGCAAAATAGCAAAGTAAAGCCGACGGATAGGAAAATACGGCAAGGCAAAGGCTCACTGCCGAGCCTATCAGGCAAAACGCATTTGATTTCTTGAAATACTCAAGCAGAAACAAATACATTGCCGTGGAAAACCACACCTGCATGTTTCCAAATTCTGGCGTTAAAAGTTCTTTTGGTGAAATAAACAGATAAATGATGCAAATGATAAGTGCAGATTTGCTCCCGACCCATTCCTTTACTGTCTTCATAAACCAAACTGCAAAGCCGAAACGGATTAAAAGGCCCATGACTTGGGTATAAAGAACAATTCCGGTTGTAGTTCCGGTTACCATGAGGTAGAGCTTCATAAGAAGAGCACACAAAAAAGCCGAAGTCTGGTGAGGCTCCCACATTTCCGTGATTAACGCATCGCCCTTTATGAGGCGATACGCCATTGCAAGCTGATATTCCGCATCATAGCTGATATTCGTAAAAACAAGCGAAAGTATTGCCG
>CAZCPW010000051.1:0-7468 GCA_964499925.1 uncultured Lachnospiraceae bacterium | reverse complement strand
GCATAAAGGCTGCGGTCGGAACGGATCTTGACCCCTGCGCGGTAGATGCCGTTCGCGAAAATATGGAAACAAACGGCATTAATCCGGATGCCTTCAAGCTTATAATAGGAAATATCATCACGGACAAAGAAATTCAGGACGAGGTAGGGTATGACAAGTATGACATCGTGGTTGCGAACATTCTCGCCGATGTCTTGGAACCTTTGACTCCCGTCATCCTTAATCAGATGAAAAAAGGTGCCGTTTACATCACTTCAGGCATCATCAACACCAAAGAAGCCGAAATGAAAAAGTGTCTTGAAGATAACGGCCTTGAGATCCTCAGCATAGACCATCAGGGCGAATGGGTAGGAATGACGGCAAGGAAAAACTGATGGAAATTTATCTTGATAATTCCGCAACAACCATGGCTTACAAGGAGGTTGCGGACCTTTCTTACAATATTATGACAAAAGCCTACGGCAACCCTTCGAGTATGCACTCAAAGGGCGTCGAAGCCGAGGAGTATGTCAAAACCGCATATAAGCAGGCGGCAAAGACCCTTAAGGTCACGGAAAAAGAAATTCTTTTTACTTCCGGCGGCACCGAGTCTGACAATCTTGCTTTAATAGGCGCCGCACGGGCAAATAAACGCGCCGGCATGCACATCATCACCACGAAGATAGAGCATCCTGCGATTCTCAATACCGTTGAGTACCTTAAGAGCGAAGGCTTTGAAATTGATTATCTGGGCGTGGATTCTTTGGGACTCATTTCTTTAGACGAGCTTAAAGAAAAACTTCGTCCCGATACCATCCTTGTGTCAATCATGCATACCAACAATGAGATCGGCTCGGTTCAGCCGATTGAAGAAGCCGGCAAGCTTATTAAGGAGATTAATCCGAATACTCTTTTCCATGTTGATGCGGTTCAGGGCTTCGGAAAAGCTTTTATTTATCCTAAAAAGCAAAAAATCGACATGCTTTCGGTAAGCGGTCACAAGATTCACGGACCTAAGGGTGTCGGAATCCTTTATGTCGACGAACATGTGAAATTGAAGCCTATTTCGTATGGAGGCGGACAGCAGAAGGGCCTTCGCAGCGGAACGCTTAACGTTCCCGGAATTGCCGGAATGGGACTTGCGATTGAAATGATTACAAACGGCCTTGCCGAAAAGAGAGAAGAACTTTTTAAGCTTAAGAATTTCTTTTTGACCGAGGTTAGTAAACTTCCCAATGTGAAGGTAAACGGTTGTGAAAGACTTTCGGACGGAAGCTTTGACGTTTACAAGACCGCTCCTCACATCATGAATATTTCGGTAAAAGGATTACGAAGCGAGGTAATGCTTCACGCACTTGAGGAAAAAGGTATTTTTGTTTCTGCGGGAAGTGCGTGTGCGTCTCATTCAAAGAAGGAATCTTCGACGCTGAAGGCAATGGGTGCTTCAAACATTGAAACAGACGGAGCGCTTCGCGTCAGCATGTCGGAGTTTACTACTATGGAAGAACTTTCGGAAACCGTTAAAAGTCTTAAAGAAGTAATTGAAATATACGGGCGATTTACAAGGAGATAGAAATGTTCAGCTCATTTATCATTAAATATGCCGAAATCGGAGTAAAGGGAAAGAACAGATACATATTCGAGGACGCGCTTATGCGTCAGGTTAAGTACGCTTTAAGAGGCTGCGACGGGGTGTTTAAGGTTTCAAAGACTCCGGGAAGAATCTTCCTTGATTTCGAGTCGGAATTTGACTATGACGACGTAATAGACAGGCTTCAGCATGTCTTCGGAATTTCGGGCATTGCACCTATGGTGCGTCTTGAGGACGAGGGCGTTGACAGGTTAAAAGAAGAAATCGTCAAGTATTTCGGAATCATGTATCCTAATAAGAATAAGACCTTCAAGGTAAATGCAAGACGTGCGAGAAAGAACTATCCGATTGACTCGATGGAAATAAACGCAGCAGTCGGAGAGGCACTTTTACTTGCATATCCCGAGCTCAGGGTTGACGTTCACAATCCGGAAATCAATCTGGTGGTTGAGGTAAGAGAGAAGATTTTTGTTTATTCGGAAGTAATACCCGGACCCGGAGGAATGCCTGTTGGCACGAACGGAAAGGCAATGCTGCTTCTTTCGGGCGGAATCGATTCGCCTGTTGCGGGCTATATGATTTCAAAGCGCGGCGTCAAGATAGAGGCTACCTACTTCCATGCTCCCCCTTACACGAGCGAGCGTGCAAAGCAGAAGGTTGTGGATCTTGCAAGGTATGTCTCAAGGTACAGCGGACCGATTACGCTTAACGTCATTAATTTTACGGATATACAGCTTTACATATACGAAAAGTGTCCGCATGACGAGCTTACCATCATCATGCGTCGTTACATGATGAAGATTGCGGAAGAGCTTGCCAAAGAAAGCGATTGTCAGGGGCTTATAACAGGTGAGTCGATCGGTCAGGTGGCAAGCCAGACCACACACTCCCTGCTTGTTACAAACGAGGTCTGCACACTTCCCGTATTCAGACCGCTTATCGGATTTGACAAAGAGGATATCGTGGCTATCTCAAAGAAGATAGACACTTACGAAACAAGTATTCAGCCTTATGAGGACTGCTGCACTATCTTTGTGGCAAAACATCCGGTTACGAAGCCGAATCTGAATGTGATTAAAAAGCACGAGGGCAATCTTTCGGAGAAGATTGACGAAATGGTAAAGACCGCAATTGATACCCGTGAAGTGATTGAGGTAAGTGCGGAAGAATAGCAGTTGCCGGGCGCGTCGAGATAGCAGGCAGATGTTTTGAACTGTAGGATTGCAAGTGCAACAGCACGCAGCAACTCGGTAACATTTTTTGTTTGCTTCCCGTATGCCGATTTTGCCAAAGTAATTTTAGGCATAAAAAAAGCCCAAAGAAAAATCTTTTGGCTGCATGAGGTTGAAGATTGTTAAATTGTTAATGGTTTAAAATGATTGGGGCGCTTAAAGCGCCCCGGTAATTTCTAATTAGAGCATGTAGGGCTTTAAGGTTTCAAGAACCTCTTCTGCATCGCCTTCAGCATGGATATTTAAATCGATGGGCTTAGAAAGATCCAAGCTGAAAATACCCATAATGGACTTTGCATCAATTACGTAACGTCCCGATACCAAATCGAAATCATAATCGAACTTGGTGATGTCGTTGACAAAGGACTTAACCTTGTCAATAGAGTTTAAAGAAATCTGAACTGTCTTCATGGTTTATACCTCCTAAAATGACTTCAACCTTCGAATTCATAATAAATAAAACGCACATTTTTGTCAACGATTAAAAATAAACAGAAAAGTTAGGAAAAAGAATGAAAACGGTGGCATTTCATAACCTTGGCTGCAAAGTGAATGCATATGAGATTGACGTAATGCAACAAAAATTCACGGAAAACGATTTCCGAGTTGTGCCTTTTGATCAAAAAGCGGACGTTTATGTTGTAAATACGTGCACGGTAACAAATATTGCGGACAGAAAATCCCGGCAGATGCTGCATAGGGCAAAGGCCTTAAATCCCGATGCGGTGGTAATCGGAACCGGCTGCTACATCCAGACCGACATGGAGAATGTTAAGAAGGATCCGGCAATAGATATTGCCATAGGCAACAACCAAAAGTCCAAAATTGTGGATATCTTAAACGAATATTTGCTGTCACGTGGAAAACTTTTACAAAATCCGGACGAAGAATCGTCAAAGAACGACTACGTCATAGATATAAACCACACAAATGAATACGAGAGTATGTTCCTTGAAAACACATCCGAGAGAACGCGCGCTTACATCAAGATTGAGGACGGCTGCAACCAGTTTTGCTCCTACTGTCTGATTCCCTATGCAAGGGGCAGGGTCAGAAGCCGTGATATAGACGATATTCTTTCGGAGATTAAGGGTTTGGCAAAGAAGGGCTGCAAGGAATTTGTCCTTACCGGCATCCATGTAAGTTCCTATGGAATAACCGACCCTAATGATCTTTCACAAAATAGGCTTGCGAATCTTCTTGAAGCGATAAATGCCATAGACGATGTAAAAAGAATCCGCTTAAGCTCCCTTGAACCTCGTGTCATCACAGAGGACTTTGTAAAGAGAATAAGTGCCTTGGAAAAGCTTTGTCCGCATTTTCATCTGTCTCTTCAGAGCGGATGTGACGAAACCTTAAAGAGAATGAACAGGCACTATACGACCTCACAGTACATGGAGGGAGTGAAGCTTTTAAGAAAGTACTTTGACAATCCCGCCATTACTACGGATGTAATCGTAGGCTTTCCGGGAGAAACGGCGGAAGAGTTTGAGGCTTCAAAGTCTTTCTGCGAGAGCGTCGGCTTTTACGAGATGCATATTTTCAAATACTCCAAACGTAAGGGCACTATAGCCGAAAAGCTTCCGAATCAGGTGCATGATACCGACAAGGCGTTAAGAAGCGACGAAATGCTTGACCTCACAAGCAGGCTTTCAAAGAAATTCAGGAAGTCTCACATAGGCAGCAGGGCTGAGGTGCTGTTTGAAGAGACAAAGATTGTAAACGGTGAAGCATACATGACGGGATTTACAAAAGACTATATTCGCGTAGCAGTCAAGTATAAAGAAAACCTTGAGAATGAAATCCACACGGTAAAGCTTACTGAAATGCTTGATGATGAACTTTTGAAGGGCGAGATTGTTTATGCTTAAAAGTTCAAAACTTTGATGCCGCCTGCGAGAACATGGACATTAGGAATACACAACCGATTAAGAGTAAAATTAAGTAAAGTACATCTAAAAACATGAAAAACACAAATCAGTCAATAAAAAACAGAATAGCATCTTTCTTTTCGCGCATTACGCGTCTTTCAGCCGTGTGCGGTGTCCTTTTTGCCTTGATTTGCGTGTTTGCATTAAGTGTTAAGCTTGAACTTTCCCAAGGAATTACGGTTTTGGAACGTCTTTCAAATACGTTTAATGTAAACATCCCTCTGCAAGCTGCGGGAGTGCTTTTCTTTTTCGTTGCATGGATATATTTCTTTAAACATTACGAAAAATTTGACGTGTTTACTCTTTTGATATCTCTTTTACTCTCGGGTTTATACATGCTTTGTACCTATTACGAAAAATATGATTCAAGCTTTTATCTCTATGGAAGCGGATTTCAGCGCCTCATAAATGCGTTTGCTCTTTTCGGCATGACGATAGGAGCATATGTACTGTTGACATGCATACTTGAACTTTCAAAGAGAGAGGTTAAGGCCGATTCGGAGAAAAATTTCTTCTTACAGCGGAATTACTTCCTGCTTTCTTCTGTTTTTATTTTTGCCTGCTGGCTGTTTTACCTCATTAACAATTACCCGGGAGACATGAATCCCGACAGCGTCCTGCAGTTAAAGTATTTCCTCGGTGACGAGCAGATTACGGCCTGGCATCCTCCGCTTTCGACACTTCTGATGGGCGGTTTATTTCAGATAGGCAGAAAGCTTATTGATGCAAACTTCGGTATTTTTCTTTACGGGATCTTCCAGTCGATACTCGGGGCCCTTGCATTTTCATACGGCCTTGACAGGCTGAGACGACTCAAGGTGCCATTTGCCTTTTTACTCGGAGCAACCGCGTACTTCGGTCTCCTGCCTCTTTGGGGATTTTTTGCGCAGTGGTTTGAAAAAGACTTTCTTTATACCGTGAGTACGGTGTTCTTTCTCATCGTGCTTATGAATATTTACGTTAAAAGGGAATGCTCAAAGAAAGATTTTTGGTGGCTGCTGTTTTCAAGCCTCTTAATGTGCTTTCTTAGAAACAACGGGATTTTTGCCTGTGTACCGGCACTTCTTGCAATGGGAATCTTCTTTAAAAAGACTTCAAAAAGAAGAATTTTTACGGCTCTCATAGCAGTTTTCTTCTTGTATGAAGGAACTGCGCGGATGCTTTATCCGATACTTAATATCGGAGGAACGTCCGTGGCCGAGAGCCTGGGCATCATGTTTTCTCAGACGGCAAGGTATGCCGTGACTTATCCCGATGAAATTACCTCGGAGGAAAAAGAAATCCTTGATCAAAATTTTCAGGGAATGGAGCATCTGCAAAATTACGACCCGAGGATAGTTGATACCGTAAAGATTTACTACAATCACTCGGATTTTAAAGGCTACTTGAAAGTTTATTTTTCACAAATGAAAAAGCACCCGGGAGTTTATCTTGAAGCCTTGATGAATGGGGCATTCGGATATCTTGCACCGGTCAAGGACGATATTGGGGCAAGCGCAAACGGCACGTACGATTCTTATGTGGCGGATATGGGAGTCAGTCATGTCCGGTTCAGCGAAGCCTTGAGCAAACTTTACGGCTACACTGTCAACATTAAGCTTTTGAATCTGCTCATTCGTCCGGGGCTATATACTTTTATCGGAATCATCCTTATATGGCTCCTTGTAAAAAGAAAACAGGCTTCGGTCGTAATTCTCTGTATACCTTCAATTGTGAATGTTTTGGTCTGCGTGGCATCACCGCTTGCCTGTTCCATGAGGTATGCACTTCCGACAGTGGCGTCAGTTCCCTTCTTAATCGGAATAACCTTGCTTTATACGCGCAGAGTAAGAAAAAGTTAAGAAAAAATATAATGGATTGAAAATAAACGTATGGTACAATAACGTAAAAGCGCAACAAAGTGATTTGTAAACGACCTGAATATAGGAATTTTTAATACAAAGGAGAGCATAGATATGGCTGATTTGGACCAGACACAATTTTTCAAGGTAGAAGTTGACAAGCCCGTTACACCCGAGCAGATTCTTGAAGTGGTATACAAGGCCAACATTGAAAAAGGCTATGATCCCATAAATCAGATAACCGGGTATCTTGTTTCGGATGACCCTACATATATTACTTCCGCTCATGATGCAAGAAAGCTTATCAGGCGCTTGGAGAGAGACGAGATCATCGAAGAACTCTTGTCTTCTTATGTAAAGCAGCACGGATGGCAGTAGTTTCTTTATGCGTTACATGGGATTGGATTTTGGCTCGAAAACGGTGGGCGTGGCGATAAGCGACCAGCTTCTTCTTACTGCGCAGGCACTTGAAATAATACGCAGACCGGAGGAGAATAAGCTCCGTAAGACACTTGCACGCATTGAGGAGCTTATTGTACAATATGACGTCACCGAAATAGTGCTTGGGCTTCCTCTGAATATGGACGACAGCGAAGGGGACAGGGCCAAGCTTTCGCTTGAATTTAAGGAAAAGCTTGAAAGGCGGACCGGTTTGCCGGTTCACATGTGGGATGAACGTCTCACTACGGTTGAAGCCGACGAAATCATGGATGAAGCCGGCATCAAGCGTGAAGACAGGAAGAAATACGTTGATATGATTGCGGCCCGTGTGATACTCGAGGGCTATATGGAATACGGCAGGAAAGATGGAAAAGATTGAGTTTAAGGGTGATGACGGAGATGTCATCGAATTTTACGTAATTGAAAAAACCACCCTTGGGGGTGTGGATTATA
>CAZCPW010000050.1:0-7475 GCA_964499925.1 uncultured Lachnospiraceae bacterium | reverse complement strand
TTTTGAACGAGGCACGCGCAAAATTTGAGGCTCTGTCCGTTCATTTGATTCTTTCTGATGCAAACGTAATTTCCGTCTGCAAAGACAAATACAAAACTGCCGAATTTTTTAAGAAGCATGAGATTCCCGCTCCGATTACATACCAACCAGGCGATATTACAAAATTCTTATCTTCGGACGATCCGAGTATATATCCTCTCATCATTAAACCTTTGGACGGAATGGGAAGTGCGAATGTATTTAAGGTAAACCATCAAAAAGAACTTTCCTTTTTTACAGATTATGTTGAAAAGCCGATTGTTCAGAGCATGGCAACGGGCACCGAATATACCATTGATGCGCTGTGTGACGAATACGGAACTCCCGTCTATGTCGTTCCGAGGATTCGACTTGAAGTTCGCTCGGGTGAGGTTGTAAAAAGCAAAACCGTAAAAGAACCTGTTATTATAGAGGAAACCCTTCGTCTGCTTGGAGCGCTTAATTCGGAAGGAAGAGTAATCGGTCCCATGACGATTCAATGTTTTTTATCCGACACGGGCGAAATTTCCTTTATAGAAATAAATTCCCGCTTCGGCGGCGGCGTGCCCCTTTCTTTTGCCGCAGGTGCCGACTATGCAAGTGCCTTATCGGATATGATAAACGGACGTATCTTTGCGAAAAGAAAGCCTATCGATTACCTAAACGACTATGAGGAACTGACCATGCTTCGCTACGACAGCTCGGTATTTGAATCATGATAAATTACAAAGCAATAATTTTTGATTTGGACGATACCCTCTATGATGAAGAAGCGTACGTTCATGGCGCCTTCGCGCACACCGCAGATTGCATAAGCGACCGATTTAAATATTGTAACAAAGATGCTTTGTATAAACGGATGCTTGAACTTCTTTCCGCTGACGGAAGAGGTAAGATTTTCGATGAAATAATAAAAGAATTTAAGCTTCCTTTAAGTGTTTCGGAGATTGTTTCGATGTACAGAAACACCCTCCCAAAGCTTTCTTTATACGAAGATGCCGCAGTTTTTTTAGATATCCTTTCAAAAACAAAAATTAAAACCGGGCTGATAACAGACGGATGCTCTTTAGTTCAGCACAATAAGATTAAGGCTCTTTCTTTGGACACTAAACTTAACTTTATACTGGCAACCGATGATTTCAAGCTTTCAAAACCGGATCCCAAGGTTTATTTAAAATGCTTGGAAGGCTTAGATGTTGTTAATCCGGAGGATGCCGTATACATAGGTGATAATCCCGGAAAGGATTTTATCGGAGCCAAGGAAATCGGCATGAAGACCATACGAATCATCCGACCCAAGGGAATGCACATGAAGGACAGTGCCTCGCCGGAATACGAAGCGGATCAAACAATTAATCTTTTGACAGATATAAATCTCGGAGACATATATGAATAAAACGATTAAAATAGGAAATCACATCATCGACAGTGAAAGCAAGACCTTCGTAATTGCGGAGATGTCGGCAAACCACAACATGGACTTTGACAGGGCAGTTGAAATCATGAAGGCTGCAAAGGATGCCGGTGCAGACGCTATAAAGATTCAGACTTACACGGCAGATACCATCACCTTAGACTGCGATGACCCTTGCTTTCAAATTACTCAGGGAACGCTTTGGGATGGGACAACCCTTCATAAGCTTTATGAAAAAGCCTATACTCCCTGGGATTGGCAGCCGAAGCTTCAAAAAATTGCAGGCGATTTGGGACTTGAATTTTTCTCTTCGCCCTTTGACCTTTCGGCTGTGGACTTCTTGGAAGAGATGAATGTCCCGGCATACAAGATTGCATCTTTTGAAATCAATGATATTCCTATGATCAGGAAGATTGCCCGTCTTCATAAGCCCATGATTTTTGCAACGGGAATTGCCCATCTTGCGGATATTGAACTGGCCGTCCAGACCTGTAAAGAAGAGGGAAACGAGCAAGTAATACTTCTTAAATGCACTTCCGCCTATCCTGCTCCTTACGAAGATGTAAATTTGCGCACCATTCCTTCACTTGCAAGCACCTTTGACTGCATTGCCGGTCTTTCCGACCATACGATGGGAAGTGCCGTTGCAGGTGCTGCCGTAGCTCTCGGCGCAAAGGTCATTGAAAAGCATTTAACCCTTCGTCGTGCGGACGGAGGAGCTGATTCCGCATTCTCAATGGAACCCGAAGAATTCAAAGAAATGGTTCAGAATATTCGCAAAATCGAACTTGCGTTGGGCACGGTTACTTACGAACTGACACCCAAGGCTGCACGTGAACGCGAACATTCCCGCTCGCTTTTTGTTGCCAAAGATATGAAGAAAGGCGATGTATTCACTCCCGAAAACCTTCGCTCCGTAAGACCCGCTAACGGCCTACATACCAAATATTACGAAGACATTCTCGGAAAAAGAATAACCAAAGACGCCAAGCTCGGAACTCCCATGAGCTGGGATTTAGTCGATTTTAATTAGAGGTTCTTTATGTATTTTTTCAGAGCCGACGGAAACGAAAAAATCGGAGCAGGCCATATAATGCGATGTTTAACCGTCGCAAACGCACTTGCGGAAATTGTACCGAAGACGGAAATTATGTTTCTTTGCAGTGACTCTTCTTCCGCAAACCTGCCTTCATCGAAAGGATTTTCCGTAACCGTACTTAACACGGATTATAAAAATATGGCGGATGAAGTATCCGTTCTTAAGGATTTACCCCTGATGGCGGACTCTTCGGACAATATTTTCATCGTCGACAGTTACTTTGTAACCGATGCCTACCTTACCTCACTTTCAAAATTCGGTAAGATAATCCTCTTTGACGACTTAGGAGAAAGAAAGTATCCTGTTCAGGGAATTATTAACTACAATATTTCCGCGTCAATAGATGATTATAAAAAACTTTATTTTAATTCGGATACAAAGCTTTTCATAGGCTCCGAGTTTATTCCCGTTCGGAAGGAATTTACGGATCATACCTTTAAACTTAACAAAAAGATTTCAAACATTCTGATTACCGCAGGCGGCGGAGACCTTTGCAATATCACGGGGCAAATTTTAGATACCATATACAGCTCGAACCTTTGCTTTAACCTGATAGTCGGTCAATTCAATCCGCACTTACAGGCCCTCAAAGAAAAAGAAACTCTCGGAAACGTGCATATTTACAGCTCTGTTTCCAATATGGCCGAGCTTATTTGCGAAAATGACCTTGTCATTACCGCAGGCGGAAGCACTGTTTATGAACTTGCGAGCCTTAAAGCCCCCTTTATCTGCTTTTCGTATGCAAAGAACCAGGAACCGCTGACCCGGTACATCGGTTCAAACCACATTTCTTTTTACGCCGGAGCATACGATAAAGATTCAAACGGGATGCTTTCAAGCTTAAAGAAAATGTTTGATACCCTTTCAAATGATTTTTCACTTCGCGAAAGCATCTCAAATCGACTTTCAAAGCTGACAGACGGTCGTGGAGCCGACAGACTTGCCAAAGCCATTATAAATTTTTAATCAGGAGGAACCATGAGTCTTCTAACCGTTATCGTTCCCTGTTACAACGAGGAAGAAGCCATCCCGTTTTTTTATGAGGAACTTATAAAAAATGATGAATACCTTAAAAACCGTAATACCGATCTCGAAATTTTATTTATCGATGACGGCTCTAAGGACAAGACGGTTTTAAAAGTAAAAGAGCTTAAAGAAAAAGACGACCGTGTTCATCTTATTTCTTTTTCCAGAAACTTCGGTAAAGAAGCGGCCCTCTACGCGGGACTTGAAAATGCAAAAGGCGACTATGCCGTATTTATGGACGCGGATTTACAGGATCCGCCGGCCCTGCTTCCCACACTTTTTGCAGCAATAGACGAAGGCTACGATTCCGCTGCGACAAGGCGCGTTGACAGAAAGGGTGAGCCTCCGATCAGAAGCTTTTTCGCAAGATTATTTTACAAGCTGATGGGACATCTTTCAAAGACGGAAATAGTTGACGGAGCAAGGGACTACCGCCTGATGACAAGACCCGTTATTGATGCCATGCTTTCCATGGGCGAATACAACAGATTCACCAAGGGAATGTACGGTTGGGTCGGTTTCAAGACAAAGTGGATTGAATTTGAAAACACGGAGCGTGTTGCCGGAGAAACAAAATGGAACTTCTTCAGTCTCTTCTCCTATTCACTGGAGGGAATTGTTGCTTTCTCGACTAAGCCTTTGGTACTCAGCTCCATTATGGGAATTTTGTTTTTCTTTTTAGCTTTCCTAATGATTATCTTTATAATAGTCAGGAAGGCTGCCTTCGGAGATCCTACTTCGGGCTGGCCGAGCCTTGTTTGTATTATCCTGTTTATTTCGGGAGTTCAATTCTTCTGTACCGGAATATTGGGACAATACATTGCAAAGACTTATCTGGAAGTCAAGCATCGTCCGATTTACATTAAAAACGAAAAAAATTCTTTTTAACATAAGGAAAAGCACATGTTTATTATCGCATGTGCTTTTTTATAATTGCTAATTCACTCTATCTGTATATCACGTACTTGTATATCGGGTTTCCCAAGGCGGAAAACTTTTCCTCATACTCTGTCATAATGTTGCCTTTTGACATCTCCGGGTCATTATGAAGATCCCTCGTAACAGCGTTAAGTTTCCATCCTGCGGGTTCAAGCTCGCTTAAGGCAAACTCAAATAAGTCCTTATTGTCTGTCTTAAACTCAAGGTCACCGTCTTTTTTAAGTATCCCGTCATACCTTTTTAAAAACTCTTTTGAAGGAAGCCTTCTTTTTGCGTGTCTTTCTTTAGGCCAGGGATCGGAAAAATTTAAGTAAATTTTGCTGATTTCTTCTTTTTCAAATACATCGGTAATTTCTGAAGCATCCATGCAAAGGAAACGAAGGTTTGAGGGTCTTTTTTCTTTTTCAAGCTCGTCTGTTTTCTGAACGGCCCTTAATAAAACGCTTGTGTACCGTTCTATTCCTATATAATTGATGCCCGGATTTTTAAGGGCGTTTTCCGTGATAAAGCGTCCCTTACCCATCCCGATTTCAATATAAATCGGATTTGAATTTCCGAAAATTTCATTCCAGTGTCCCTTTGTTTCTTGGGGATTTTTTATTACGTATTCGCTTTTTTCTATGACTTCACCGGCTCCGGGAATGTTCCTTAATCGCATCACTTAGTCTCCCATTTCAGTTCTCTGCCCATTATAAACTTTTTTCGCAATTGTTAAAGAGGTTTTTCGTTTATTGTGCATTTTTACACATAGGGAAACATAGGTAAATTTGTACACCTTTTCATTGACTAAATCGTTAAATTTTACTAAAATCTATGACTGTAAAAGATAAATATTTAACAAGGAGGCAGGAGATATGTTCGCTCAAATTCTTGCAGTCGTTCTTTTTCTCGCGATGTTTTTGTTTATCATCCTCGAGATTTGGGAAAGACAAGTCGTAACTTTAGTATGCGGTCTGTTAACAATCGTGCTGGTATTTGGTCTCGCAATGCACAGCCCGAGCGCAATAGTTGAAACTCTTAATCTTTCAAGCTTTGTGCACACTTCCTTTTGGTACACCGGCGGTGCTTCCTCGGAAGCTTCAAGCGGTATCAACTGGGAAACAATCGTATTTGTTGCAGGCATGATGATAATGGTTGAAGGTATGGCAAGGGTAGGGTTCTTCAGATGGCTCTGCATGAGACTTGCCAAGATGGTTCATTACAAGATTGTTCCTTTATTCATATCCTTTATGGTATTATCCGGAATTCTTGCAATGTTCATCGACAGTATAACCGTAATTTTGTTCCTTGCGGCAGTTACCGTTGAATTGTCACAGTTACTTAAATTTAATCCCGTTCCCATGATTTTGGCAGAGGTGTTCTGTGCCAACCTCGGCGGATCGGCCACGATGTGCGGTGATCCCCCGAACATCATAATCGGTACTTCATTCGGATATACATTTATGGATTTCCTGACAAATACCGGTGCAATTGCGGGGATTTCATTAATTGTAGTAATTTTTTATTTCTACTTTGTTTGCAGAAAAGAACTCAAGGCAAGCGAAAAGGCTTCCGAAGGCGAAACCAGAGTGTTCCCCGATCCCAAGGAAGCAATTACGGATAAAAAAGGCTTTGTAATAAGCTCTGTTATCTTCCTTTGTGCTGTTGTTCTTCTCGTAACACATGCACAGACAGGTCTTACGGTTTCATGTATAGGTGTCTTCATTGCTGTTGTTACGCTTATCACAGCAGGAAAGGATGCACTTAAGCTTATTAAACAGATTGACTATAAGACTTTACTTTTCTTTGTCGGATTGTTCGTAGTCGTAGGCGGTCTTGAACAAACCGGAGTCTTGAAGCTTTTGGCAAACTTTATCGGAGACGTAAGCGACGGCGATGTAAAGCTCATGATAGCAATTATTATTTGGATTTCCGCAATTGCCAGTGCGTTTATCGATAACATTCCTTTTGCCGCAACCATGATCCCGATCGTAAGCTCTCTTGCACAAACTCAGGGTGTTGAACTTTCAATTCTTGCATGGGCTTTGGCAATCGGTACAGATATCGGCGGTTCGGCAACTCCTATCGGAGCAAGTGCAAACGTAGTCGGAATCGCTACTGCAGCTAAGTCCGGACATATGATCAAATGGGGTAAATATTGCAAAATTATGGCCCCTGCAACTATAATAGTAGTAACAATATCAATGCTTTTCATTTACGCAAGATACTTATAAAATGCTAAGGAGGTTTAAAAATGAGTGACCAGATAATTATCTCTGTAAGCCGTGAATACGGCAGCGGCGGACACGAAATTGCACAGAAACTGGCAGAGATGTACGATTTACCTTTGTATGATCATAATCTTTTAGATGAATTAGCTGCCAGGATGAATGTAAGCGGTAAGGAAATTGAGGAATTTGATGAAAACCGCAGAAATCCTTTTTTATACAGAAGCGTGCGTGGTATGTCAAGTTCTCCGTCCGAAAATTTGGCTATGATGCAGTTTGACTATATGCGCAAGAAGGCCGAAAACGGTGAATCCTTCGTAATAGTCGGAAGATGTTCGGAGTCAGTACTCCGTGACAATCCCAATCTTATTTCCATCTTCGTACTCGGAGACTTTGAAAATAAAATCGACCGTATTATGAAGAAATTCAGTCTTACGCGCAAACAGGCGGAAGATTTGATGGAAGAAAAGGATCGCCGCAGAAAGTACTACCACAACAGCCACTGTAAGGTTAAGTGGGGCGATTCCCGTAACTACGATTTGAGTATCAATTCAAGCAGACTTTCTCTTGAAGATAATCTTAAGGTTTTGAAAGCCTTTATCGATACCAGAATTGCCGCCAAGTAAATAAGATTTCATTAAAAGGGCGTGTGAAGAAACGAAAGTTTTTTCACACGCCCTTTGTATTTCAAATAAATGTTATGCCTGCTCTGCTCTCTCCAAAGCTTCGTTGTAATCCTTGGTTCCTACCCAAACATCGTTTGAATAAGGGT
>CAZCPW010000049.1:0-7527 GCA_964499925.1 uncultured Lachnospiraceae bacterium | reverse complement strand
GACTGGGTTAAGAAGCTTAAAGAACTTCCTTGCGACGTATTTGTCGTTGCGGCTTACGGTCAGATTCTTTCTCAGGAGATACTGGATATTCCAAGGTACGGTTCCATAAACGTTCACGGATCGCTCCTGCCAAAGTACAGAGGTGCTTCTCCGATTCAGAGAGCCATTGCAAACGGGGAGAAGACGACCGGTGTTACTGTCATGCAGATGGATAAGGGCATGGATACCGGTGACATCATTCTTGAAAAAGAGTTTGATATTCTTGATGATGATACCGAGGATTCCGTATATGAAAAGATGGCCGAATACGGAAGCAAGGCTCTTTTAAAAGTTTTGACTGATATCGAAAACGGCAGTGTAACAAGAACTCCTCAGGATGAAACTTTGGCAACTTACGCACCTCCTCTTAAAAAGGAAGAGGGGTCTATCGATTTTAATAAATCGGCATTTAACATTGACTGTCTTGTAAGAGGCTTTAAAAACTGGCCCACGGCATATACATACATTGACGGAAAGCTTCTAAAGGTATTTGAGACAAGAGTCATTGCCGAGTTACCTTCTGACGTTGAATTTACAAATGTACCGGGCAGCGCGGTTGTTACAAAGAACAATCTCTATGCGGTTACCGGGGAGGGATTTATCGAGCTTACGGAAGTTTGCCCCGAGGGAAAGAAACGTATGAAGGGTGCCGATTTTGCAAGAGGCGCACACCTTTCAACCGGAGATAAGTTTGGCCGTGAATGAAAATATACGTGAAATAACACTTGATACTTTAATTACACTTGATACGGAACACAAAAAAAGCCACCTCTATATACGGGATGTTTTGTTAAATTACGATTATCTTGATTATAGAGACAAGGCTTTTTTTAAGCGCCTTACGGAGGGTACGATTTCTTACAGGCTGACACTTGATTACATCTTAGACAGTATCTCGAGCAAGCCAATGGATAAATGCAAGGCAACAGTCAGAAACCTGCTTCGAATGAGTGCATATCAGCTTCTTTATATGGAAAGGGTGCCTGACAACGCCGTAGTCGACGAAGCCTGCAAGCTTTGCAAAAAGAAGCATTACGAGCAGTTTGTTCCTTTTGTAAATGCAATTTTACGAAAGGTCTCAAAGGACAAAGAAAGCCTTCTTAACTTTGATGATATAGCAGATGAAAGCTTACGACTTTCAGTGAAATATTCCTGTCCCGAGTGGATAGTCAAAATGTTTAAAAAGGAACAGGGTGATGCTGAGGGGATATTGCGGGGACTATTGAGAGTTCGCCCTACCACGGTAAAGCTTGTCGATCCCGAAAAGAAAGATGAAATTTTAAAAGCGTGGGAAAGGGATAACATTAAGTTTAAACCCGCAAAATACGTAAAGGACGCTTTTTATCTGGAAGACTTTGAAGGAATGGAAAGTGTCTGCGGCTTTAAAGAGGGGTTCTTTTTCGCCCAAGACGAAAGTTCGATGATGGCGGCAATGGCGACGGGAGTTTCCGAAAAAGACGAGCTGACAGTTATGGATGTCTGCGCGGCTCCGGGCGGCAAGTCGATGTTTACGGCTTCGCTTATGAATGGCAAGGGTAAGGTCCTAAGCTTTGACGTATCAGACAGTAAGGTTCAATTGATACGCGAAAATGTTTCAAGGTGTAAGCTTACGAATGTATTTCCGGCGGTAGCCGATGCATCCGAATATCACGAGGAGTTTAAGGAAAAGGCAGACATTCTGATTTGCGACGTTCCCTGCTCGGGACTTGGCGTAATGGCAAGAAAAAGCGACATTAAGTACAACATCTCAAACGAGGCGATGAAGGATATCTGCGATCTTCAAAAGAAGATTATTTTGAATGCGGCAAACTATTTAAAATCCGGCGGAGTTCTGATTTACTCCACCTGCACCATTCACAAAGCGGAAAACGAGAAGATGGTTAAATTTATACTTAACAATTTGCCTTTCAAGGGAGATTCGTTAAAACCTTTTCTTCCGGCAGTTTTTGAAAAAGAAAGGGAAACGGATTTTTATTTGCAGTTGCTTCCTACGGAAGATGGAACCGACGGGTTTTTCATCGCAAGGTTTGTAAAGGATTAAAAGGGCTTTCCCAATGGATAAACGTGACATTAAATCATTGTATAAAACCGAACTGGAAGAATGGATAGTTGAATCGGGATTTAAGAAATTCAGAGCAGGACAGATTTATGACTGGCTTCACAAAAAGTTTGTCACTGATTTTAAGGAATGTACCAATCTGTCCAAGGATTTGATTGAAAAGTTAAATGAAAACTTCTTTATTTCTTTTTGCACACCCGAGCAAATTCAGACTTCCAAAATAGACGGAACGCAGAAATACCTCTTTAAGCTAAAAGACGGTAACTTCGTCGAGAGCGTTCTTATGAAATACCATCACGGAAACTCCGTCTGCATATCCTCACAGGTAGGCTGCAGGATGGGATGCAAATTCTGCGCGTCTACCCTTGACGGACTTACGAGAAGCCTTCTTCCTTCTGAGATGCTTGACGAAGTATACAGGATACAGGCTCTGACGGGAGAGAGGGTTTCGAATGTTGTGGTAATGGGAACCGGTGAGCCTATGGACAATTACGACAATATCGTCAGGTTTATAAGGCTTCTTACGGATGAAAACGGGTTAAATATCAGCCAGAGAAATATAACCGTCTCGACCTGCGGAATTGTTGAAAACATGAGACGTCTTGCGGATGAGGGCCTTACGATTACGCTTGCGCTTTCTTTACACAGCGTAACGGATGAAAAAAGACGCACGCTTATGCCAATCGCAAATAAGTATTCAATTGCCGAGCTTATGGAAGTCTGCAAATATTACTTTGAAAAGACGGGCCGCCGCATTACCTTCGAGTATTCCCTGGTAAGAGGCGTAAATGACAGTCGCATTGACGCAGAGGGACTTATTAAACTTGCGGGCCCGCTTTCGGCCCAT
Organism: uncultured Lachnospiraceae bacterium; assembly: GCA_964499925.1. GTDB lineage: Bacteria > Bacillota > Clostridia > Lachnospirales > Lachnospiraceae > UBA1258. The sequence continues at coordinate 4,582 of CAZCPW010000049.1, read as the reverse complement.
GTAAATTTAATACCGGTGAATCCCATAAAGGAACGTTCTTTTAAGGAAACGGAACACGGAAATGTCCTTGCCTTTAAAAACATTCTTGAAAAAAGCCGAATAAATGTTACTATTAGAAGGGAAATGGGCCGGGATATAGACGGTGCCTGCGGTCAGCTTCGTAAGAAGGTTATGGACGCGCATAAAGGAGATTTAAGTTAGTGATTAAGACGTTTTCCTTAACCGATATCGGAAAAAAGAGAACCATGAATCAGGATTTCATCTTTACGAGTGAGAACCCGATCGGAAACCTTCCGAATCTGTTTATTGTGGCAGACGGTATGGGAGGTTACAACGGGGGCGATTATGCGTCAAGCCTTGCCTGCGAGGTCGTAAAGAAGTCGATAGCCGCATCACAGGCGAAGAATCCGAGAGATATATTCTTCGAAGCCATTTCTTTGGCCAACGAGACCGTGTTAAACAAAGCTTCCGAAACGGAAGATTTAAACGGAATGGGCACGACCATCGTGATTGCGACGATAGTCGGCGACATACTTCATGTTGCCAATGTCGGTGATTCGAGACTGTACATTGCCGGAGACAGTATCCGGCAGATTACAATAGATCATTCCTATGTGGAGGAAATGATTAAGGTTGGTTCTTTAAGCAGGGATCTTGCGAGAAACCATCCCCAGAAAAATATAATAACGAGGGCAATCGGTGCCGAAAAGAATATTTCACCCGATTTCTTTACGGTAAGGCTAAATCCGGGAGAGCTGATACTTATGTGCTCGGATGGTCTTTCCAATATGATTGAGGATGACGAAATGCTTCTTATTTTAAAAAAGAAGAGGGATTTGGCGGGAAAGGTCGAGGAACTGATTAAGGTAGCCAATGAGAATGGCGGCAAGGATAATGAGGCTGTTATTGTAATTGATCCCTTCGCACAATAAGGATTTTTCAGAGGTAGAGATGGTTAAAATCGGAATGATGATAGGAGACAGATACGAGGTACTTGAGAAAATCGGTACCGGCGGAATGTCTGATGTATATAAAGGTAAAGATCACAAGCTGAACCGTTTGGTTGCGATAAAGGTATTGAAATCCGAATTTTCGGAGAATGCCAATTTCGTTTCCAAGTTCAAGGTTGAAGCTCAGGCCGCAGCGGGTCTTATGCATCCCAATATCGTAAATGTTTACGATGTCGGCGAGGAAAACGGCATTAATTATATAGTAATGGAACTTGTAGAGGGCTTTACCCTCAAAAAATATATTGAGAAAAAGGCAAGACTTTCGGTGAGAGAGGCTGTTACCATTGCCATTCAGATCGGTATGGGAATCGAAGCCGCTCACAACAATCATATCATTCACAGAGATATTAAACCTCAGAATGTCATTATTTCAAAAGAAGGCAAGGTTAAGGTAACCGACTTCGGAATAGCAAAGGCTGCAACCAGCAATACCATCACATCAAACGTTATGGGTTCCGTTCATTATACTTCTCCGGAGCAGGCAAGGGGCGGTTATTCGGATGAGAAGAGCGATATCTATTCTCTCGGAATAACTCTTTTTGAGATGCTTACCGGAAGGGTTCCTTTTAACGGTGATACGACAGTAGCCATTGCCATCAAGCAGATTCAGGAAGAAATGCCTTCACCGAGAGAATACGTCGACGATATTCCCGTGAGCGTCGAACAGATAGTACTTAAGTGTACCCAGAAGAGTCCCGACAGGCGATATCAGACCATGGGAGAGCTGGTTGACGATTTAAGAAAGAGTCTTATCACTCCCGATGAGGATTTTGTTCATATAAACGAGGACGATGAACTTTCGGAAACACGTACCATCACCGCTTCCGAGATGGAGTCGTTAAAGAAAAACATAAAGGCTTCAAAAGAGTTTACCGGAGACCTTCCGAAGGTGAATCCCGCCAGCACCGAAGACGAAGAAGAATATGACAACAGGATGGAGAAAATTACCACGATACTTGCGATTGTGGTAGGTGTCATCATCTGTATTATTGCCGTACTGTTAATCGGTAGGACGGTCGGCTTATTTAAAAAGGAAAAGGTCGAAAGTACCGAGAGCGTTTCAATATCGGAATCGGTATCGGAAGAGACTAAGGCCGTGTCCGCACCCAAGGTCGTGGGAAGCACCTATGAGGACGCTGTCAGCAAGCTGGAAGCATTGGGACTTAAGGCAAAGCTTGCATATGAGGAAACAGACAAGTACGAAGCCGGCATTGTAATAGAGTCGAGTGTGACGGAAGGCACGGAAATAAAGGTGGGCTCAACGGTAACTCTTACCGTAAGCGCAGGAACCACAACAGTTGATGTGCCGAATGTGGTGGGGTATTCGTTGAGTGCCGCAAATAAAGCAATAATGGATGTCGATTTAAAGGTAGATATCAAGCAGGAATATTCGGATACTGTTGAAGAAGGCTATGTAATTTCGCAGTCTCCGGAGGGAAATACCAAGGCTCCGGAAGAATCGACGGTTACTATCGTTGTGAGCCAGGGCGCATCGGTTGATACCGTAACGGTACCTTCGGTACTCGGAAAGCCCGAGGCGGATGCCGTGCTTGAACTTACCGAGGCGGGGCTTACCGTTTCAAACACTACTCAGGTGTACAATAACATTTACACCGAAGGTTATGTATGCTATCAGAATATTTCATCAGGTTCGGAGGTTAGCAAGGGCACCGAAATAGAACTTCAGATCAGTAAAGGAAAAGAGCCGGAAAAACTGGTTCTTTACAGATATAATTCCGTAATCAATGCACCCACCGCATCGGAGGATCCCGAATACGAGAGCGGTACGAACGTAAAAATTGTAATTACGGGCATGAACGGTCAGGAACTTTATTCAACCGAGACCACGTCCTTCCCCGTGACCGTTAATTTGTGGAATATAAGCGACACCAACTCGGGTGTGGTTACCCTTACCTACAGTGTAACCACGGATCCCGTGACCGAGACAAACGAGAACGGCGAGGAAGTTATTGTAAAGCAAGGCGAAACCGTAGAAAAAACAGTTACACGTAATGTCAATTTCGAACTTCAGGATTAGGTAAAAATACGATGACCGGGAAGATAGTTAAGGGCATTGCAGGATTTTATTACGTAGATACCGTTAAAGGAACCTTTGAGTGTAAAGCCAAGGGTTCTTTTAGAAATTGTAACTTAAAGCCACTTGTCGGAGACAATGTCGAAATAGATGTTGTGGATGAGGCAGGACTCATAGGCAATGTGTCGAAGATTCTGCAAAGAAAGACAGAAATGATACGCCCCGCATCCGCAAACGTCGATCAGGCACTTGTTATTTTTGCACTTAAGAGCCCCGACCCAAACCTTAATCTGTTGGATCGCTTTCTTATCTATATGGAGAGCATGGATATTCCGTCGATTATAGTGTTTAATAAGGACGATATTTCGGATGATGGATTTAAGGATGAGGTTAGGAGTGCATATTTGAATGCCGGCTACCCGGCTTTCTTTATAAGCGCGAGGGAGAATAAGGGCATAGACGAGATAAAGAAGCTTTTAAACGGAAAGACTTCCGTCGTTGCAGGCCCGAGCGGAGTGGGAAAGTCAACCTTTATAAATCATATTGTCGGATCGCCCATGATGGAGACCGGCGAAATAAGCCGTAAGACCGAAAGAGGCAAGCACACCACCAGGCATGCGGAGCTCATGAAGGCAGGAGAAGATACCTATATAATGGATACGCCCGGATTTACTTCACTTGATATATTCGGAGCGGAAAAAGAAACTCTTAAATTTTTTTACAACGAGTTTAAAGATTACGAAGGAAAATGCAGGTTCTTAGACTGCAGGCATATAAAGGAACCGGACTGTGCGGTAAAGGATGCGGTTGATAAGGGACTCATTTCGAAAATCAGATACGAGAATTACAGGGGGATTTATGAAAGCATCAGGGAAATCAACAGGTAAGAAGATAACATGCGTTATGTTAGCGTGCTTCTTAGTCTTCGCGGGCTGTGGAGATACGAAAAAAGCAAATGTTGAAACGCCGATTTCGGGAACATCCGTTTCGGAAACTGAGAGTTTGGTAAATGAGGAAGTTAAAGAAGATACCGTTTCTGTATCGGAAATAACCGCGAGTGTATCCGAAACGGAAACATCTGCCGAAACTTCAGATGAGGAGGAAAAGGACGTGAACGTGGTAACCGTTAACTTTGAAAAAAAGTCTCTTCCCGAATCGGAAGCCCTGGAATTTGTGGAAAGCCTCGGAGCAGGCTGGATCTTGGGAAACACCTTTGATGCAAACGACGCAAAGGGAAACAACACGTCGGATCTTAATTATGAGACCTACTGGCAGAACACAAAGACCGACAGGGAGATGATAACGGATATCAAGGAAGCCGGTTTTAAGACAATCAGAATACCCGTTTCATGGCACAATCACGTCGATTCCGATTTCAATATCAGCAGCGATTGGATGAACAGGGTAAAAGAGGTCGTTGATTGGGCAATGGAGGAGGACCTTAAGGTCATCATAAATATTCACCATGACAATGAGACCGAGTATATGTATCCTTCAAGTGCCACACTTGAAAACTCCAAAAAGTACGTCACAAAGA
>CAZCPW010000048.1:0-7661 GCA_964499925.1 uncultured Lachnospiraceae bacterium | reverse complement strand
GGGCCTTGGCTCTCCCTCTGGGAGAGCTGTCACCGCAGGTGACTGAGAGGGCCTTTGTCAGTTGCCCTGCACTTTTCTCTTAAAATTTCCCGCTTCGTCCCGAACCGCCGCCCCCGGAATGTGAGCGACTTCCTCCGGAGGAAGACGAACTGCTTTCAATCTTGTGTCTGGTCACGGTTCTGTGCGTAAAGTTGTCGGATTTGCCGGTCAAAATAACCTCACCCGAAATATACGAGTTTGCCGTTTTCTTTTTGGCCACGTTCTTCATGCCCGACCAAACGCATCCGACTGCAATAAATGCTATAAACGAAGCCATCAGGGACACGAAAATTATTGCTCCGACAGGACTTTTATGTACCGGTTTTCCGGCAGCCGCCTTTTGAAGGTAAGTATCGCATTCCTCGATAAAGTCTTCAAATCCGTCATCCCATTCGTTTTCGGCAAAATCATCCAAGAACACTTCTTCAAGCTTTTCCTGCCCATACTCGTTAAACGCGTATTCGGCATTCTCTCCGTAAACAAACATCGCCCAATCGCGATTCGCCATACTGAGAAGCAGCATGATACCGTCCCTGTTTTCACCTTCTCCCATGGTGTACTCATGGTAAATGCCGTATGTCGCCGTAAACACATCATCGGGACTGTAGTCGTGATAATCGTCAATCGTAACAATGTAAACTCCGACTCCGTACCTTGCGGAAACCGCTTCGGCTTCATTTTCAAGTTCACTCATTTCCGATTCGGAAAGAAGTCCCGCCGCATCCGTTACATTGTAAAGCTGTGATTCGGCCGATACTGTACTTGCACAAATCGAAAACATTGCAAAAAATGCAAGTATAAAGCAGAGGATTTTCTTTTTCATTTCGTCACCTCCTTAGCTCATCAGCCAAAGTACTGCCGCTATACCAATGGCAATAAGCGGTAGAACAATTTTTGCAAATAATGCAAATGCACGCTTTGTACTGACAGGCAGATCACCGACCAATCTTCCGGTTTGCCCGTTCATTGCAAAAAGAAAATTTTTGTCATTCCACTTCGTATTAAGAAGCCAGACCGGCATCAACGCATAGTAAACCTTGCCTCGATTCAGTCGGATATATGAAGTTTTCTGCGTGCACGATGCATATTCCTTTACGGTATCTTTCATTGAAGCAACAAAAGAGCCTTTACAACGTTCATCCGCGCGTTCAAAACAATCTTCCGCACTGACATCATATTTGTCGGCCAAGTATCCCGGCAGATATGCTGTGGAAAACGGCTTTAAATCCGCATAATCATACGGTTCTATGGAATCCATATAGTCATCCGGCATCTTACTCGCCGCATCTACCGGCACCTTTTCAAAATCAAGCGATCCCGAACGTTCCACGTCAAAGAAATCCGTTTCGGTTACTCTGTAGCCCCCTGCCGTATGTGAGTGGCACCTGGTTGCTTCGAAAGTCACACATCCTTCTGCCGAAGCATCAAACATCCAGAACGGAACGTAGACACCCTTGACTTCTTCTATATGATTTGCCTCTGAAAACACTTTCGGAAGAAGAGGTTTCTTTCCGTAATGCTTTTTTAAAGCCTTAATTGCATCATCCTTCGAAAGCTTAAACGGAATCACGTAATCCGGCTTAAGTGTTCCCGAAAACTGTCCCGGAACGATACTCGGATTTCCGCAATACGCGCACGAAGTAGCCGCCGTGGTGGAATCACATATGATTTCCGCTCCGCAAGACGGACAGGAATATGCTTTCATTCCTTCGCCGTCGCTGCCCCAATCCGTAGTAAGTCCCGATGTATCCCAATTGGTTTCATCTGCCGCATTTTCTTCGGCTTTCTTTGCTTCCTGTTCGGATACTCCTGCTGCTTTGGCATCTTTTTCCGCATAAAGAGCTTCTATTTCCGCTACTTCATAACTTGAATCACAATATTCACATTCTATACGCCCCGAGTCACCCGCAAAATGGAGCGGGCCTCCGCACGCAGGACATTTGTAGTTCGTAATCTCTGTTGCCATAGACATTTCCCTCGCTTCCCCTTAAGACATATTCATATGAGAAACTGCAATGTAATCCATGCAGCGAAACCTCAGGTTTTATGCCCAAGGATCTGCACTTTTGGGAGTACGTATGCTTACCAAAGTACTTGTGTAATCCCAAAGGAACCACTCACCGGTAGAGCCCTTCTGACGAAGCTTTATGGGTCTTTCTGAATCCGCACCCTTCGTCGACAGGAACAATCTGAGATAGCCGCTCTCCTGTGCCTGAGAATCTTCTTTAATATTAAGGGCATACGGAGTGCTCGGAGTATATCCGTTTTCGGGGGTTGCGCCCTCAAAGTATGCTAAGGGAAGATATGCCTTACCGCTAAGTCTGTCACGCATAAACTGAATATCATAAGGCGTCATGGGACTGGGTCCTTTCAGGATATTCATTGCCGCCGTTCCTGCTTCCTTGTCCCTTGCAAACAAATCGACCGCACAAAGAAACAACGCACATACCTTCTCAGGTGTTCTTTTTCCCTGACTTAACTCTTCAAATTCCTGTAAATTTTGTGGGATTTTGTCAATAGTAAACTGCATATGTCCTCTCCTCTCTAAGTTGCATATATTTATTCGTATAATCTAACATTTCTATCCGACAATTTCCCCCACCGATTGGAGAGGTTTTTTATGTCTATATAGAGGATTGCGAAGCAATTTCCTATTTACACCCTTTCGGGTATTATACAAGTGTTGAAACATTTTTTTGCACCCTAACGGGTATATTCAGCTCTCACTTTTAATGTTTTGTACCCTTTTGGGTGTAAATATATAAAAATGTAGTCCACGGGAATTCTTTCAGCTCAATCTTTCTGATCTTCCTCCAAATCCGCAATCATTTTAACTTCACTGACGGCGAGGGCAAGCTGAAGCTTGTTTTCAAATCCTGTCTTTTCGAGCATATTTGCCACATGAAATTTGACTGTGGACATTTCAATGCCCATTTCCTGCGCAATGCGCGGATAGGATAACCCTTTCAGCAGATACCTGAGGACTTTTATCTCCGTTTTCGTAAATTCCGCACTTTTTGCCAGTCCTATTTCAACCGTTGGAGGAGCATCGGGAAAAATATGCTTTCCTTCCATTGTTTGCCTGACTATTTCCATCAAGCGGCTTTCCGAGGAGTCCTTGTACCACAGGCTATCCGCTCCGGATGCCTGTGCATCTTCCAAAACCGCATTGTCAATCAGTGAGGTCACTACGATGATTTTAATCTGAGGGCGCACGGCTTTTATTTCACGCACTGCTGTCAGGCCGTTTTCGCGATGCTTGGTCTGTACATCCATCAAAATCAGATCGACTGCATTGTCTTGGGCCATCTTGACTGCTTGCTTTGCACCGGGAATGGACGCAACGATGCGGTGCCTGTCCTCCGTGTGAAAATAGCTTTCTAAGAGACTTCGTATCATAGGCTGGTCTTCGACAATCATAATGTTCATAAAGATAACTCCTTAGGTAGGCTGATAATCAGTTTAAAGCACGGGAAACTTTCAATTTTCATGCTGCCGCCGGATTCTTCCACACGGTGCCTTAAAATGGAAAGTCCTCCGCCTTCCGAAATTTCTTCATGCGGTTTTTCACCGTTATTGGTAATGGTAAGAGTTTCGTATTCCGAGGTTGACTTAAAGCTTGCAAAAAGTCTTGTCCCGTCGGCGTGGCGGACGCAGTTTGTCGCACACTCGCCTATTGCCAATGACAAAAGCTTCCGTAAATCAATATTACTCGGAATCTCGCCCTCCGTCACCACGGCAACCCCCATTTCGTGGGATTTATCAAGAACCTCTGCGAGTGAATCGGGTTGTTTAAGGATCTCATTGGAACGATAAAGAACGGCAATTGATTGTTCCCACTGCATCGCACTTGCCTTGATTTCTTCAAGGCCGGCATCTTTAAGCAACATCCTTCGCGAGGCTAAAATGCTGTGTCCTATATCGTCATGCACACGAAGCTTCATTTGAAGTGTTTCTTCTTCACGGATAACCTCAGGCATCTGCTCAATAAGTTTTTTTAGTCGTTCATTTGCATGCGACAGTTTTTCGTTTTCCGCCTTTAGCATTTCCTGACGTTTAATAAGCTCCGTCACATCGGTAGCGGTAATTTGTGTGTACTGAATTTTGTCCCGGGTGAAAATCAGCTCCTCACTAAACGCAAGCACCCTGTCATCCGGAAAATGATAGATGTTTAACACGGTATTTAATATGCAAACTGTTTCGGGAGGCGTAATAAGGGCATCTTCAAACTCGGTAAGCGTTTGTATGCCATTTGGACGTAAATAGTTCATTACAGCAAGCATTCGATGATTGACGAGACGTATCATACCGTTTATGTCAAAAAAACAGGCTGCGATAGGGAGACTGTCGAACCCTTCTTTAATCTTGTCCATTCGAAACCGCCTTTCTAAACTGTAACGTCTGAGTTACATATTTAAGACCGTCTTCATCCTCTGTAAAGTCCGCCCCTGGAAACTTGACCGTTAGGTTGCCAAGTTGTTCGTTTCCCATGGCGCAAATATTTATATCAACACATTCTTTGACATCCACTGAAATCAGTAACGACTTAAGAGATGCAAGCTCCGCCTCCACGACCGCTTCAAACAAATCGTAAACAGCTGCCGCCTGTTGTATTGGAAGAAGCCCATCGCCACTCACAATTACTTTACATTCAATACCATACAGGCTTAAATTTTCCATAGATTCGTTGATACACAGACGAAGCTCCTGTACTGAAACCTCTCCGCTTCCGGCACCTACGAAAATCAGATTGTTTCGACGCTTGATATATGTTCCTATGATGATAATCTGTCCGAGAAGCTTTTTGGCTTTGACTAAGTCTTCGGTCTTACGTATTTCGTTGAGGCATTCTTTAAGCTTTGTAACCTGCCCTGAAGTCTCACTTTCCATCATGTCATACAGACGGTTTTCCTCCGACAGACGCAATAATTTCTCATTCTGTTCTTTTTCCACCTCAAGATCATTGCCGGTGTCTTTAAGTTCCTCCTGAGTCTGCTTAAGCTCCCTGTTCAGATTTTTCAGTTCCGAAATGTCTTCTTTCCAAAACACCCATCCGTCGTGCAGGGAATGACGCTTTAACAGTGTATTTTCGTCTATGAGAATGGTGTCATCCGTCATCTTGCTAAGTTTATCCTGCGTAAAAGTATTCTTCATCGCCGCAGAAGTATTTTGGGCCATATAATTTGTATCTGTTATCTGAATCGGCAGAGTCGTAGCATTGAACAGCTCATTGTACCCGATATTTGACTGAATCAGACCGCATTCAATACATCCTTCAAAAGCGGCGGCAATCAGTAGACAATGTGTTACTGTCATGTCACCTGCCAACATCAGCACTAAGCTGACTTTACGTATATACATGACGGAGTAGACGAGTGAGAGCACAATCGGAACGAGCGGAAGGAACAGAAAAGTTTTTCTGCGCGGAATTCGACATTTGGAGAGCATTATAAAGAAAGCTGTCAGAGCACAGAGTGCAATCCAAGCGAAAATTATGTAATAACCTGTTTCGTGTCTATAGTTACGCGGTGATTTCAAACCCAATGGGAAGGAAAAGACGATTTCGTGAAAGTCATTTGTAAGGACGAGCAGTAAAAGAAGAGCTGTCGGTATGTAGAGTAATTTTACCTTCCCCGGAAGACGGTAATCCTCGGCATTGCCGAGCAGCATACTTATAAACAACGCAAAAAGGGGAATAAACAACATGGGAATATAGTAAAGATACCAAAACATGCGGTTTACATTCATGTAGTCGATGGAATAGTTAATCGCTTTAAGCAGCAGCCAAAGTATCATCATTGCCGAGACTGCCATCAGGTATCTGCGCACGTGAGTGTGTATTATGCGAAGGCGCAATGAAGCAGCCCAGAAGGTAAGCAGGCTTACATGAATTACATTTCGAAGCATGCCAAAGCCTGCGGGAAGCGTGTTATTTATCGTAAAATAACGAAATCCCATGCTGAGAATAATAAGCATTACAACGCTTGATATTACAAGTAATTTCTTCAGGGTCAGCCTGTTCACACGCAGCCTCCGATTAGTATAAATTCGATCTAAGTCTATTCCAAATTCAAAGTCTTATACCTAATCAAACTAATATCATGCTACCATGCTGAAAATAAAACGGCAATGCAATCGTTTTACCTCTTCACAAGATTTTCACATTCTTTTACCCTCACGGGGATTTACATAAATCCAAAATAATCGTATAATCACAAAGTATGTTGCGCGGTAATACGCGCGGAGAGGAATTAGTTATGAGCGAAGAAATTAAGACAGAAACGCCTGAGGTAACTCCCGCAGCAGAGGAAAAAGAAACCTCCGGTATTTCAAAGAGCAAAGCAAAGCGTGAGGCAAGAAAGGCCGAGGTTAAATCGGCAAAGGTTAAAAAGAACATTGACAGCATAATCGCATGGGTGCTTGGCATCGCAATTGCCGCACTTGTTGTTTTTGTAATTGCAATGGGCATATTTAAGAGTGTGAATACCACCACTTCATCTTCGGATTTCAGCGAAGGGCTTACCGAGGAAGGCTACATTGACGGTGCAAACTTGAGTAAGGTTACCGACCTTAACATGGAATCCTTAGTCATCCCTTACAGCGAAGTTGAGTATACGGATGAAGAAGTTGAATCCGATATTCAGTCGGCTCTTTCGGCACATGCATATTATGACGATGATGCAACACTTACCGTAGCAGACGGCGACACCATCAATCTTGACTATACCGGATATATGGACGGAGCCGAATTTGACGGCGGTTCCGCAGAGGGTGCCGAGCTTACAATCGGAAGTGATTCTTTCATCGATGATTTTGAAGATCAGTTGATCGGATATCATCCCGGTGATTCGGTAACCGTTGAGGTTACTTTCCCCGACGACTATTCAAACACTGACCTTGCAGGCAAGGATGCAACCTTTGAGTGTGTCATCAATTCCATCGAAGTTACTCCCGAGCTTACGGATGAATTTGTTACGGAATATTATAGCGAGTATGCTTCTACCGTAGATGAGCTTTATGAGTATGCCGAGCAGCAGGGTTATGAGTCAAATCTCAACACCTACATCACAGATTACATTGAAGCAAACGCATCTGTTTCTTCTTACCCTCGTGCTTACGTAAAGCATTTAAAGTCGCTTCTTAAGTATCAGGATGAGCAGATGTACAGCTACTACAATTCATACTACTATCAGTATCTCGGATCTTACCTCTATGATTCATTTGAAAGCTACACAGGTTTATCCGATACCGAGTATGAAAAGAGCTTAAAGACCGAAGCAAGAACTCAGGCAGCCGTTGATATGACCTATGAGTCCATTTACAAGAATGCAGGTCTTTCAATCTCCGACGATCTTCATTCCGAAATATTGGAACTCTTCGGCGGTGACGACGCAGTTTCCACCTACGGTGACGCTTACCTCAATCAGGTATGCATCAAATATGCCGTAGTTTACTACCTTGCAGAGAAAGTAACAGTTGAGCAGTAATGAATGAATTAAGGATTATCGGCTATATCCATACCGACCTTAAAGAGAAATTCGGTGTGCCTCGTCAGAGCGGGCTTGTACCCGCCCTCACGGGGCGCATTGTTTTTGAGCCCGAATTCAGATCCAGGGATTTCA
>CAZCPW010000047.1:0-7749 GCA_964499925.1 uncultured Lachnospiraceae bacterium | reverse complement strand
CGTAATTGTTTAAAGAAGCACTTATAATATCTCTTCTTGAAAGCTCCTTTAAAAAAACTTCGATTTCTTTTTCAACCAATCCCGCTACTTCTTTGCTGGTGGTAACTAAAATTGCCGAAGCCATCTGATCATGCTCGGCCTGCGAGAGTAAATCCGCGGCAACGTATCTCGGATTTGCACTTTCATCACAAAGAACGGTTACCTCGCTCGGACCCGCTATCGAATCGATACCGACATTTCCGTAAACCGCCTTCTTTGCGAGGGCGACGAAAATGTTACCGGGTCCCGTAATCTTATCAACCTTTGGAATTGACTCTGTTCCGTAGGCTAAAGCCGCAATGGCCTGAGCTCCGCCGACCTTGTAAATTTCATCAACACCCGCTATATCGGCTGCGACAAGAGTACCGGGATTGATGATGCCGTCCTTACCGGGAGGCGTTACCATGATAATTCTGTTAACCCCTGCAACGCGAGCAGGTATGACGTTCATAAGAACACTTGAAGGATATGCGGCCTTACCGCCGGGCACGTAAGTACCTGCTTTCTCAATCGGTGAAATTCTCTGTCCCAAAATGGAACCGTCGGGTTTTGTATCAATCCATGTGTTTCGAAGCTGCTTTTCATGGAAAGACTTTATATTCTCTGCTGCTTCCTTTATGACCTCCACATATTTAGAATCAAGCAAAGAATACGCCTTGTCAATCTCTTCACGCGTCACCTTAATGTTTGAAGCGTTAAGATTAAAACCGTCAAATTCCAAAGTATATTCAAAAACAGCCTTGTCGCCGTTTTCTTTAACATTTTCAAGTATATCCGCAACACTTTTTTCATATTCGGGATAACTTCCGGTACTTCTTTTCAAAAGTGTTTTGAGTAAATCTTTCTTGTTTTCTTCATTGATATAAACTGTCTTCATTTACAAAACCTCTTTAATCCGCCTGATTAAATCATTTATCCTTGCAGATTTAATCTGCATGCTCACCTGATTGACAATCATTCTTGCGGAAAGCGGACAAACAACTTCCAAGACCTCCAGTCCGTTTTCACGTAAGGTCGAACCCGTTTCGACAATATCCACGATTACATCGGAAAGTCCTACTATGGGTCCCAACTCAACGCTTCCGTTAAGCTTAATAATATCTACCGTTTGCTGCTTTTGTCTGTAAAAATAATCTTTTGCGATAACCGGATACTTCGTAGCAACCCTGATTCGTTCGTGATGCTTTAAAAGTTCATGTGCCTCTTTCGGACCGCATACGCACATGTTGCACTTACCGAATCCCAAGTCCAAAACTTCCACCGCACGACGATGTTCTTCCAAAATCGTGTCTTTACCGACAACACCGATATCGGCGGCGCCGTACTCTACATAGGTCGGAACATCGGGGCCTTTGGAGAGAAAGAACTTAAGCTTTAAATCTTCATTTACGAAAATAAGCTTTCTCGTATCCTTGTCCAAGACTTCATCACAGGTAATGCCAATCTTGTTAAGAAGTTCAATCGTCTTATTGGCAAGTCTGCCCTTACTCAGAGCAAAAACCAAATATTCATCCGAATTCATCTTTTAACCTCCAGACTGACACGCACGCCGTTTTTCCTTTTTTCAATTACTTCTTTTAAAGTTGCTTCGTAATTGTCTTCGGAAACATATATCTTTTCCGGGGCATCAGGCGTTTTAATCTTAATTCCCTGGCTCCTGCATGCAAGAAGGCAATCATCCACCACAGCCACAAAACCGATTGCAGGCTTGGATGTACCGAATGATGAGAGAAGGTTGTCGTAGCGACCTCCCTTTATAAGAGCATCCCCGAGTCCGTAAGTATAGGCCTTAAAAATGACGCCAGTGTAATAATTGTGCCTACTGAGAAGTCCGAGGTCAAAAGAAACAAATTTTTCATTACCGAAAACTTTCAGCACCTCGTAAATTTTTTCAAGGCGCAATAAGGCGTTCTTTGATTTAGGATTAACGGTTTTATTCAAAGTATCTTTTATGACAGATATGTCACTGATGTTCATGCTTGTTTCTATCATCAGTTTTACCACATCTTCATCTGAAACGTTTTCTTTTAAAATTTCCTCGGCAGTGACGAAATTTTTTGAAGCAATATGCTCCCTCAATAAAAGTTCTTTTTCCTCGTCTATGCCGCTGTCTTCACATAAGCCCTTGAAATAATCCATATGGCCGATAGAAATCTGGAAATCGTTAAGCCCTATACCCTTTAATATTTCAATGCAAAGATTGATGGTTTCGGCATCGGCAATAAAGGAATCGTCCCCGATAAGTTCAACGCCGATTTCGGTGTCTTCCTTTAGCTTGCCCTGAAGGCTTGAATTGTTGACAAAGGTGTTACCTTTATAGGTAAGCCTGATAGGTCCCTTTTCGTCCGAAAAATACTTGCTCACACACCTGGCAACCGAAGGAGTAAAGTCAGGTCGCAAGCAAAGCGTATTCCCTTCTTTATCAAAGAATTTATATAACTCATTGGAGGGTGTCGTCCCGATTTCCTTTGAAAACACATCAAAAAATTCAAAGGTGGGAGTCTGAATGTCCTCATAGCCGAAGGAATAAATGACATTCTTGATCTTTTCTTCGATACAGAGCTTTCTTTTTAATTCATCTCCGTATATGTCCCTTACTCCGTCGGGAGTATGTATCAGTTCTTTCATAAACAGCTGCCTTTCACTTTATCGTGGTAACGTGCTACCCAATTATCATAGTAGAGTGTTTTGAAAGTGTCAACTTTTTTCCTCAGCTAATTCCTTCGCAATCATATCAAGATATGGAACAAGCACATTTGAATGCTTATTAAGAAAATGCTCTTCCCGTAATTCGGAAAAAGTAAAACTTTTCCGTCCTCCGTCATGAGCACGCTTTACAAAGACATGCATTTCTTCAATAGGCATATAGTAGATTAAATCTCTCTTGGAATAATAAATTAAAAAGAACGCGATTCCTTTTTGCTTTTTGAATTTGAGCATGAAATCGACCTGATGGTCATGCACGTTTTGAAGGTTAAAAGTATCCGTTGCAGATTCCTTTGCATCAAAACAAACGGGTATGCCCTGAACGGCACCGATATAGTCTACGGTACTTTTTTTATCAAAATATGCGAGTGTGATGTGACGATTTGCTTGATCGATTTCGATGGGCGTAATCGGAGTGGGGATTTTCTGAATCAAGGCAAGCGAATTTTCCTCATATTTTTCGTTTGTCCGATTGATCATTTCCTCAAAGGCGGAACCCCTTAGGCCTCTTGAATTCCAGGTAGGCATTTATTTCTCCTCGAAATATCGTTCAATTTCCCGATTCAAATTAATTTCAAAGTTTTTCCCCGATATTTCTTTGTAATCGGCCATTTCGGGGAAGGAAAGTTTATACGCAAAAAGAAACTGATTTTTAAGACCGAACTCATTTAAGAGCATTTGGTTTAATGCCCTGTCTCCGTATTTTTCGTCACCGATAATCGGATGTCCGATTGATGATAAATGAACCCTGATTTGATGAGACTTCCCGGTTATGAGTAAAACCTCAAGTTCGGTAAGATCAAGTGAAGCACTGTATCTGATGGGTGAAATAAAAGTCTTTATCTGCGAATATCCCGGTTTCTCGGTCTTTGAAAAAGAAACCTTATTCGTCTTTTCGTCCTTTTTAACATACCCGTCAAGGCAAGCTTCACCGATTACCTTGCCTTTTACAATTGTCTTATAATACTTTTCAATACTTCTGTCTTTAATAAGAGCGGACATCTTCTGCGTGCCGAAAAGACTTTTTCCGAACACCAAAATTCCGCCGGTATTTCTGTCTAATCTGTTGCAAACGGAAGGTTTAAATGAAGAAAGAGTTTCTTCATCCGCCGCACCTTTATTAATCAGATACCCTATAAGCCACTCATTTGCACTTAAATCATCTTGTTTAGCCTTTTGGCTCAAGATACCGACAGGCTTATTTAAAAGAATAATGTGATCATCCT
This sequence comes from uncultured Lachnospiraceae bacterium, assembly GCA_964499925.1. Lineage (GTDB taxonomy): Bacteria > Bacillota > Clostridia > Lachnospirales > Lachnospiraceae > UBA1258. Next base: position 3,778 of record CAZCPW010000047.1, on the reverse strand, counting down.
CATAGACAATATCCGGTTCTTTAAATTTGTCAAATGCCCTTTTGTATTCGGACAAATCTGTCTTGCCATGCTCTTTAAACTTAAGAATTGTTTCATCCGACATAAAAACGTCAAGCCTGTCATTTTCTTTAAGCTTTTCATTGCCCGAAATCTTCTTTCCGTTTAAGACAATATTCTTGTTCCGCATTTGCTTATATAAAAGTCCGGAGGGAGCATTGGGCATGAGTCTGTTTAAATATTTAATTATGGTCTGACCCGAATTTTCCCGGTTAATAAAAAAGCTAGTCATTTACAATGCGACACTCAAAATATTGTCATAAAGGAAAGCAAGATTCTCCGAATCCTCTTCAAGCTCTTTGAGTTCCTTCAAACGATCGATAAATTTGTCCTTGTCAAGATAAACCTTAATCGTAATATTATCAAAACCGCTTGCTTTAAGTATGCCCTTTAAATGCTCTTCAAGCCCCTGAGCATCGATTTTTTCATCTTCGGAAAGCATGATAAGGCATTTCTTTTTATAGTAAAGGGCACTTACCTGAAAGTTTTTCTTTGCGGTTGTAAAGAAAAGGTCATAGTAAATATTTGAATCCACCGGATTAAGTTCTTCGTAAAGCTCCTTCGAACAACCCTTTGCCTTTAAAAGCATTATGAAATTAACAAAGTACTTTGCAAAAGGAAGGCATCCGAGTATTGCCACAAAGGTAAGTACGTTTGCATTGCTTCCCGTGGAATAAATTCCCATATAATAAATTCCGACGCAAAGTAAAATCATTACCAAGGCCTTTATAAACTCAATCCTTAAGCTTCTTTTTATATAACCGAATTTGCCTTTGTTTTTCTTAAACATAAACTCTCCCAAAATTTAATCGCTTAACAGTTTCATGACGGAAAGGAAAATGTCATGAGGGGTGACCTTTGTAAGGAGTCTGAAAAAATTCATCCAGAAAGAATAAACCGAAACAGTCCTTCTGTGATAGGAATCGACCAAAGCCTTTCTTACAACCTTCGGTGCCTCTGACATAAAGTGCTTTTTAAACTTGAAAATGGTGCCGCCTTTTTCGGCAAGGCCGAAAAATTCCGTGCTTACAGGGCCCGGACATACGGCAGTTACGGAAATGCCGTCTTCCTTAAGTTCCTCGTTTAATGACCTTGAAAAGCTCAGTACATAAGACTTTGATGCGGCATAAACACTGAAATATACCTGAGGAACAAAGGCTGCGGATGAAGCAAAGTTAATAATTCTTGCACCCTTCTGCATATATGGAAGTACCATATGCGTAACCCTTGTCAGGCTCTCACAGTTAAGTCTGATCATACCGGTCTGCTCTTTAACGTCGCTTCCTTTAAATGCACCTACGATTCCGTAACCCGATGCATTTACAAGCATCTTAACATTGGGCTTTATAAGCTCCAAGGAAAGTTCAAGTTCGCAAAGGTCTTTTTCGCTCGTTAAATCAAAAGGAAGGACTTTGAATCTGTGCTTAAGCTCTTCTCCAAGTTTATTGAGTCTGTCGGCTCTTCTGGCAATAAGCCAAATTTCGGAAATACCCGTAGTGAAAAGGTTATCAAGCTGTTTAACGCACTCCTGACCCATTCCGCTCGATGCTCCGGTTACAATTGCAATGTTCATAAAATTTCCTCCTTTAAGATGTCGTAATATGAATAAATAAAATAATTCGCTTTTTCTTTTTTCAAGTCTGTCGAGCTTTGGGAATATTTATCATCCACCCCGCAGACCTTCATCCCGGCATTCTTTCCTGCCATGATTCCGGGTACGATGTCTTCAAAAACAAGACATTTATCGGGACTTACATTAAGTCCCTTAGCGGCCGTCAGATAAACTTCGGGGTCCGGCTTACTTTTAAATGTATCACATCCGGTCAGCACATAATCGAAATATTTGCTTAAATTTCTGTTATTTAAAACTAACTCGGTTAAGGCTCTTGAATTGCTGGTCGCGATTCCGAGCTTGATTCCTTTACCCTTAAGTAAATCAAGGAATTCTCTTGCTCCGGGCTTTAAATCGACTACATGAGCATATTTATATTCGCTCATTTCGTGCCATTTAGCCTCAATCTCTTCAATGCTTTCTTTAAGTTTAAATCTCTCTTTAAAATAAATTGCCGTATCATGAAAGCATTTTCCGGCAATTGAGTCATGTAAATCTTCGGGAAAAGGGATGTTTCTTTCTCCAAGGTATTCAACATCTATATCAGACCAGACACCCATAGAATCGATAAGTGTTCCGTCCATGTCAAAAATAACCGCTTCAATATTTTTAAGTATATCTATTTCTTTAATAACGCAATTTCCTCCTCGGTAAGGCGTCGGTATTCGCCTTCTTTTAAGGTTTCATCCAATTTCAAATCACCTATTGAAACCCGCTTTAGATATATGACTTTATTCGAAAGTGAGGCAATCATCCTTTTTACCTGATGATACATGCCCTCGGTAATCGTTAAATAAATTTCCGTATCCGAAACGGATTCGACGCTTGCAGGCTTCGTCATCCCGTCATCTTTCAGTAAAATGCCGCTTTCAAGCTTTTTAATGTCATCTGCGGAAATAACATTTGCTGTCTTTACAAAATAACGTTTCGGCACATGGTGTTTGGGACTTGTCAGGTGATGCGAAAGTTCCCCGTCATTTGTGATAAGCAAAAGTCCCACCGTATCCTTATCAAGTCGTCCTATCGGAAATAGATCCTTCTTTCCCTCGTTCTTTAAAAGATCGATAACCGTGGGATCTTTATCCGAAGTGGCGCTTACGTATCCTGCGGGCTTGTTGAGCATATAATAGGAATACTTTTCGTATAAAAGCCTTTTTCCGTTATAAAAAACCTCGTCACCGCATTCGTCTATATTGATTGACGGGTCTTTAACCTGTACATCACCGATAAAGAAACAACCGGATTTAAGTTTTTCCTTGGCTTCTTTTCTTGATAAACCGGTTGTAAGTGTAATAAATCTGTCAAGTCTCATATCGATAAAGAAAAATTTTTAAAAAGCCGCTTAAAGCGGCTTAAAAATCCATTGCAAATATAAAAACCAATAATTCTAAATAATGTTCAAAGGTCCTGTGGAATCAGATTCGTTTGACAGGTTAATATCCTCCAAATCGTCCTCATCCGAAGGATGCAGTTCCAAACGGTTTTCCTTGATGATGCCGTTGTAGCTGTTTAAATTGCTGATGAGGTCATTGTAATTTGATGTGGTAACCTGTGTGGCACTTGTGATAATCTTTTCAACGTTTTCAAGTAAATCATCAACGTACTGAACCGCAGCAGCCTTCATGGAGTTCGCCTCAATGGTAGCCTTATCGAGGATTTCCTGCGCCTGACTGGTCGCCATTGTCACAACATCATTTGCCTTTGAATATGCCTGCTGCATAATCTCATGCTCATTGATGAGCTGGTTCGTCTGAATAGTCGCATCATTAATAAGAGCCTCGGCCTTCTTGCGGGCATCTTCCAAAATAGCATCCCTGTTTGAAATCATCTTCTGATAACGCTTGATTTCATCGGGAGTATTCATCCGAAGTTCCCTTAAAAGATCGTCAATCTGCTCTTTATTGACAATAATACGGGTCGTAGAAAGAGTCTGAAACTTACAGCTGTTGATATATTCTTCTATTTCATCTATTAAGGCTTCAATTTTACTCGTCATAATAACCTCTTATTTACCTGATAGCCTGTCAAGTAAGAGCTTTGCCACAAAGTCCGGCACAAAAGCCGACAAATCTCCGTTAAACTGGGCAATTTGCTTCACTGCGGAAGAAC
>CAZCPW010000046.1:0-7866 GCA_964499925.1 uncultured Lachnospiraceae bacterium | reverse complement strand
AGTACATGTGCGTCCACACTCTTTTCAAGTGAGAACTTTTCTTTGGTACCGTCCTAAAACTTTACGTTTATCTCTTTCCACCAGTTGTCATGCGGAAAATCCCCTTGTATAAAGAACGATTTTGTCAATTAAAACCTTTCTTCCGAAATCAAGCGTCATCTCGGCGTCATCCTGCATATTGATGCCCCAGGAAGCGTACGGCCAGTCTCCGTGAGAAAGATTTGCCCTTACCCCGTCGATTGCGTTCTTTGCTTCAAAAACGCTCTCGCCTCGTGTCTCGACATTTGCGGTTGCATGAGGAAAGCACGGTACGTCTCTGTGCTGGTCGCAGGGATTCTTTGCCAAATTCCTGTATGCGTAAATCTCGTCTTCTCTTGCAAGCTCCGCATACAGATAGTGCTTGTTTCCCATAAACACCTTGGGAGAAAGACTGTTTCTTTTTTCATTGAAGGGTATGCGATAGGAAAGATTGTCTTTAAGATAAACAAAAGCTTCGCCTAAAGCATCGTCTACCTGCAAATGAAGGTATATATTCTTTACGTCCGTTTCGAGAATGATTTCATCGCCCTCTTCGTAAGTATGCTCGCATACCAGGTCGACAAAATTCTTCCCGCTCTTTTCGCAGATCAGATTACCTTTTCCGTCTAAGACCTTAAGTGCCAACATTGCCATTATGCCCTCTCCTTCTTAGCCTGACCGTAAAACTGGATAATTGTTACCGCCAAAACCATCACGAACAATACCATGGCAACGGCACTCGAGTAGCCCAAATCCCAGTCTATAAAGGCCTTCTGATAGATGTAATAAACCAGAACGGTTGCGGATGTCGTAAGCTCTCCGCTTCCTCCTCCGGCAAGCATGATTGCTATGTCGTATACCTTAAAGCAGTTAATCGTAAGCATTACCACGACAAAGAAAGTGGTTGAAGAAAGCTGCGGCCAGGTGACATAGCGGAACTTGTTCCAGGTGCCCGCCCCGTCAAGGCTTGCCGCCTCGTAAAGTTCGGATGAAATTCCCTGGAGTCCTGCAAGATAAATTACCATGTAGTATCCCATGTATTTCCATACGGAGAACAGAATCATGGAAACAAGCACGAGTCCGCCCGAGAACCACTGAGGAAGTTCTTCCGAAGGTACATTAAAGACATTGTAAAGGATGTTGTTTATCGGTCCCTTCGAAGGATGGAAAAGCATCTTCCATACAGCCGTGATTGCGACGAGTGATGCTACGTAAGGAAAGAACGCAAGTGTTCTGAAGATTCCCCTTCCCTTAACCTTCTGATTGAGTATTACGGCCAGTGCCAAAGACGCAATCATCGTAAGCGGAACGGTTCCGATACAGTAAATGACCGTGTTCTTAAGTGCCGCTTTAAAGAACACGTCGTCCTTTAAGCGAATGAAGTTATCAAATCCTGCCCATTCAACGGGATTGCTTCCGTCCCATTTTAGGAAAGCTAGGGCAAAAGCAAATACTATCGGGACAAGAGTAAATACGCAAAAGCCTATGAAGTTCGGCGCTATAAAGGAATAGGCAACCAGGTCGCGCTTTGTTTCGCGGCTTAAAAGCTTTCCGGACTTCAGCTTGTCAATCTTACGGTTGTACCTGCCGATTTCGGAAACAAGCTTGCGCTTCTTCTTAGCGTCTTCTTCATCATGTACTCTGTCTATAAGGTTGTTAAGTGCTGCCTGAAGAGCATCGATTCTCTCGGCATTGCCGGTTGAAGAGGCCATTTTCTTTCTCCTTTAAAAATACTTTGTGTTGCATGAAAAACCCGGCACGCAGTGCCTTTTTACCAAATAAGAGATTGCAAGGCAATCTCCTATTTAGTAAAAAGGGGGTCGACGAACGACCCCCATAAACTTTAGTTTCCGAGAATCTTCTGTACTTCGGTATTCATTGCTTCAATACCTTCATCAATCGTCATCTCGCCTGTCATGATGGAACCGTGATAGGAATCGAGAACCGAGTTGATTTCGGATACATTCTCAGCATAAGGAACTTCGAGGTAGAGATTTGAAACGGTAAGTGCTTCCTTGCTTGCATCGTCTGTAGGGAAGCCTTCAAGACCTGCGATCATATCAACAACTTCGTCGGTCATGATTGCAGGGAAGTTTCCGCTTGAAGCCATAACTGCTGCGCCTTCTTCACCGCTTACCCACTTTACGAAATCCCATGCCGCATCGGGAGTATCGGATGCGGTTGTAACTGCAAGACCTGTAATGGTACCTAAGGTTGAACCTGCTTCAACACCTTCTGCGTGAGGATACTTTACAATACCCCAGTTTCCGCAAAGGCTTGAATCATATTCGCCTGACTTGAGGTTGGAAATCATTGTTGCGATAAACCATGAACCCATGTTCATCATAGCAACGTCTCCGCCTGAGAAAGCTGCGCTGTAGTGAAGACCTTCCGTCTTTAAATCGGTGTACTTTCTGCATACGCCGTCAGCTTCCTGATTGAGTACCATTTCGTAGTAAGGCTTAAAGAAATCATAGTTGCCGTCAAGGATGGTATGCTCGCCGTCAAGTACGCCGAAGAGCTGAACGGCACTTCTCCAAGTGTGATAGTGAGCGCCGTAAACCTGTGAACCGAAGGTTGTATCGGTAAGCTCTCTTGCAAGTGCATCATACTGTTCAAAAGTCATATCGTTTGTAGGATAAGCAACACCTGCGGCATCAAAGATGTCCTTGTTGTAGAAAAGAACCCAGAAGTCATTTCTGAAAGGAAGCTCGTAAAGACTTCCGTCAACGGTTACCTGGTCGGTAACGCCTGCATACTTCGTAAGGTCAACACCGTCGTTTGCAATGTAATCGTCAAGAGAAAGAATGGTATTCTTCTGAACCAAGGTTGCATACCCGGGAACGTCCTTAATGGTAACAACGTCGAAATCGGATCCGCTTCCCGAAAGCTGTGTAGCCAAAACGGTCATGTAGTCCGTTGATCCCAAGTCAACCATTTCGATTGTTACGCCTTCGTGTGATGCCTCATAAGCTTCCTTGATGTCGCCCCAGTACTGTGTGGTTGCTTCATCCCAGATAGCCCACTTAAGTGTAACTTCTTCTGTCGCGGTGCTTTCCGAAGTGCTTGTTTCCGTGCTTGCTTCCGTGCTCGTTTCCGTCGATGTCTCAGTCGATGAAACCGAAGTCTCGGTGCTTCCGCAGCCTGCGAGCATTGATGTTACCATTGCTCCTGCGAGGCAGATGCTTAAAAATTTCTTTTTCATAGTATCCTCCTGTATATTGATTGTTTCCCGGGTACCTTCCCCGGATGTCTCTTATCATAACTTTTTGGGAACTTTACATACATAGACTAAATTTTGAAAACATTCAAATTTTTATCTTTTGTTTATAAACTGTTCCCTGCGACTGATGTAATTTTTTTAGATGATGATGTTCTTTTTTTATATGTTTCCTTTTTTCAAAACTCTTTTCTTTTTCTATATGGTATACTCTCATCATGGAAAAAGAAAGAAAAGCTTCCAAGCATATACGTAATAAAATATTACTCTTCACTCTGAGCTGTATCCTCGGTATGTGCCTGTTGGTGGGACTTGCAAGTTTCTTTATATACCGGAACTACCTGCAGGATTCCCTCATCCGTTCGACCGAAACGAGTTTAAAGCTTCTTTCCAATTCAATTGACTCAAAGATGGACGATGTCTACAGGCTCGTCCGATATCTGCAGAGTGACTCTTCCATATATGAATATATCGAAAACAGTCCCGAACCGGGAAGTGTCCTGTCCGTAAAGACCTACGACAAGTTTTCCGAGGAATGTGCGAGAAATGCTTCCTACGCCTATATGCCGAGAATTGCCGTAATCGCCGAAGACAATTTCCTTCAGGTAGTCGCAACCACGTACTCGTCAACCGCAGACATAGCCGCACTTCTCCCTTCGCTTTCTTTTTACGAGACTCTCCTTAACGACTCGGACTACAATTACTCGCCGGGATTTATAAGCGATCCATTTCACAGAACCGGCCGAAGCGTGCTTCCCATAATCCGTCCGATAGCTTACCAGTACAATTCAAGCCTTGCAGGCTACCTCTTTATCGAAGTTTCGGATGAGCTTTTCACCTCCGCGTTTAAAGAATATTCCATTTCGGAAGACTCGACCGTTTACCTGACAATTGCGGAGCACACCTATGAATATTCGAGCGGAAGCTTAACGGAAGTCACCCCGTCGTACACGGTTAAGGACGATTTGTCAAAGCTTTCTTTATCCGGTGAAACCCTTGTTTACGAAATCACGGATAAAGAAAACAAAAGTCACATATTCGTCTCCACTCCGATGGCCATGAAGGGCTGCTACTTAAGTCAAAGCATCTCGGATAAAGAACAATCCTCACAAAACGTGTTATTCCTGGGCATTTTGGCAGCCATCCTCATAGGTATAATAGCAATCGGAACCCTTCTCTTTGTCTCAATGAACCGGATGATTACAAAGCCCGTGACAAGACTCAATGAAAGAATGTTAAAGATTGCCGACGGCGACTTTTCAAGAGATCCGGATATCGAGTGGAATCACGAGCTCGGGGATGTCGGCCGCGGAATCAACAACCTCTCCGAAAACGTTAACCAGCTGATGCAGAGGCGCCTGGAGGATGAAAAGCAAAAGCAGGACCTCGAATACAAGATGCTTCAAAGCCAGATAAATCCTCACTTTCTTTATAACACCTTAAATTCCATCAAATGGATGGCGACCATTCAGGGTGCGGAGGGCATATCCGAAATGACGACCGCTCTTTCGAGGCTTTTAAAAAGCATTTCAAAGGGTACGAGCCTCATAATCGATATTCGTGAAGAGCTGTCGCTTCTTGATAACTATTTTACGATTCAAAAATACCGTTACGGCGGCACTGTCAATATGAATGTGCACGTAGCCGATGAAGCTCTGTACGACTGTGAAATCATCAAATTTACCCTGCAGCCCCTGGTGGAAAATTCGATTTTCCACGGCATTGAGCCAAAGGGAACAGCCGGAAACATTGATATTACCGTTGATTACGAAAGTAAAGACGATAAAGAAAACATTCGGATAGACGTGTGCGACGATGGAGTCGGAATGAGCGATGAGGTTAAGAACTCCATTCTTTTGACAAACGAAAATTCCTCCGCCGACTTTTTCAAGGAAATCGGCATCAGCAACGTTCAAAAGCGCATTCAGTTTGAATTCGGTACTTCTTACGGAATTACTATAGACTCAAAGATAGGTGAATACACGAAGATGTCAATTCACCTTCCGAATATCAAAAAGGAAAAAGAACAATGTACAAACTCCTGATTGTAGACGACGAACCCTTAGTGCAGGCAGGAATCCGTTCCATGCTTGACTGGAGCAAATTAAATATTACGGTTTGCGATACCGCCGCAAACGGCCGCATCGCCCTTGACATCATAAGGGAAAAGATGCCCGATATAGTCATTACGGACATAAAAATGCCCGTAATGAACGGTTTGGACCTTGCAAAGGCATGTCGGGATGAATATGCCGACAACTCTCCCGTTTTTATAATTCTCACAAGCTACGAGGATTTCGGTCTTGCGCGCAACGCCCTCACCCTGCAGGTTTCGGATTACCTCGTAAAACTTGAGCTCACGCCCGAAACGCTTTCTCAGGCAGTCTGTAAAGCTGTCAAACAGATTGATAAGAGAAACGAATCAAGCACCAAGAAAGCCGATATTCGACCTTTCTACGACAAATTCCTGATAAGCCTGCTTAACGACCTTTTCGAGTCCAAAGAACAATTCGAACTGCAAAGAAAAGACCTGAACATTAATTTAAATTATGACGAATTTATATGCTGCTACGGAGAGATTGAAAATCTTTCGGAAGCCGGAGGAGCTTCCCGTTCTTTATCCCTTTACTCAAGTTCGCTTGAACTCTTAAAGGAACTTTCATCAAAATATTTCGAGGTACATGCACTCTCCCTTGATATAAGGCATTTTGCCCTAATCGTCTGCTTGAATGACGCCGCGGATGATTCCGGGATCAGGCTAAAAGAAGTAATGGAGACCATCAACTCGTCTCTTAAAAGCTACTATAATTCAGCCGTGACCTTGGGAATCGGAATGCTTGTTCACAGTACCAAGGAAATAAGCGATTCCTATCAGAGCGCAAGACAGGCCTTTCACCACACCGACGGTGATGCAAAAATAACATGTTTTGACGAAGGCGTTTCCGCCTCGGAGATTAAAAACTTTTTCAACATGAGTCTTTTTAAGGCGGACTTAACCCGTGCCTTTGAAGAGTACGATTCGGAACTTCTAAAGGAAACGGTAGGCAAGATTACCGGTCTTTTCAAGGACCATCCTTACCACTATGTGCAGGCTCTCGATGCGGCAAGCAACATTCTTTATCTTTCGATTTCCCTGCTTCAAAACGGTGAAAGCGTGATCTCGGGGTTGTTTAAGGACTATAGCGACGGATACCGTTCTTTGTACAGGCAGGCAAATGTGCCCTTAGTACTGGACTGGCTTGATTCGTTTGTGAAAAAGCTTTCCGATTATTTCAGTGAAAGAAAGAAAGACTACAAGAATCACATCGTGACAAACGTCAAGAAATACATAAACGCAAACGTGGACAAACGGCTCTCTTTGAACGAGGTTGCGGCGGTATTCGGCATAAGTCCCAGCTACCTAAGCCAGCTCTTCGGCAAATACAACGACTGCGGATTCTCGGAATACATCAACCTCTGCAAGGTAAATAAGGCCAAGGAGCTTTTGGACGAAGGCAATCTGAAGGTCTACGAAATCGCCGATACTCTCGGTTTCGAGAGTGCCTTCTACTTCAGCAAGGTATTTAAAAAGATTGAGGGAATCGCCCCGACGGAATATTTGAACAAATAACGCAACAAAGGAGCGGATGACTTTAGTCATCTGCTCCCTTGTTTGAGAATGGTACATTGGGGTTATGGGGTATTTTCAATATAACCCCGATAAATTAGCGAAGAATTAATAGGAAAAGAACCTCCAAAAAAATTTTTGGGGGTTCTTTTTCGAAAGGAAACAGTATGTGTGCATAGCCCTCTAAAAGAGGAAATCTGCACTATGAGAATTTTTAGTAAGTGTCAGTAAAAGATTCTACGGTTACGGTAAGTGAACTTGTGCCTTCTACATAAACCGTTCCGTCGGTTCCGACTACGCTTACGGTCTTACCGGACTCGTCAACAAGGCTTCCCGCAAGGCAGAGGCTTGTAACGGTACTGTCCTCGGTGACTACCCACTTTGAAGAAGAATCGATATAAACCTTGCAGTATCCGTCTCCACCGTCACCTGCGCATGACTCGTCATCGATAAATGCGCCTGTAAGGGTACTTCCGTTTGTCATATAGAAATCAAGCGTTGAAATGCTGTCATAAATAACATCGCCTTCCATTTCCTGTGTATCAGCCGTAAATACGCATTGTGCTCCGTTTGAACCGGTAGAACCCCAGCCTCTTTGGTTTGCATTGCCGGTACACTTTAAAAAGAAATCATTTTCCGAAGCATATTCGATATCGACGTTCTTTAAGGTAATCGTGGATTCGGTATTGGTGGTATAGAACATGCCTCCGTTGCCTGCAATAATCTTTCCGTCCGTCATCGAGAAGACGCCGTTTCCGACTTCCGAATCTCCCGACATGCTCTGATATACTATGATGTTCCAGGTGCAGTCATTCTGCTCGTTGTCCGACATATTGCCGGTAAGGGTACAGTTATTGAGTGTAAGTGAATTAAGACCTTCTATACATACAGCCTCAGATCCGTTTGCTGTAAGGGTTGCATCGGAAACCGTGATATTTGCCGTACAGTATACTGCGGGTGATCCGATACCGTTGGAAGTATAGGTACCTCCGTTAACCACCATTGTGCCGCCGCCTCTGTC
>CAZCPW010000045.1:0-8058 GCA_964499925.1 uncultured Lachnospiraceae bacterium | reverse complement strand
TTGCACTTATGGTTGTTAAATACATGAAGTACATGGAAAATGCTGAGTATTAATGCGAGGTTATAATGGCACGTAAAAAGAAAAAATTAATGGAGGACGATGAGATTATTGTTATGGACAATGTCTCAAAATCCTATCAGGCAGGAGTTTCGGCTCTTTCCAATGTTTCGTTGCATATTAAGAAGGGCGAGTTCGTCTTTGTGGTAGGTGATTCCGGATCCGGAAAGACTACCTTTATGAAGCTTTTGTTAAGAGAGCTTACCCCTACGAGCGGGAACATTTATATATTGAATTACAATCTCAATAAGATCAGGCACGGACGTATTCCCAAATTCCGCAGAAACATAGGCGTGGTCTTCCAGGATTTCAGACTCTTAAAGGACAGAAACGTCTATGAGAACGTTGCCTTTGCACAGCGTATCATCGAGGCAAAGGGCAGCGAAATTCGCAAGAACGTTCCCGCAATTTTGGCTCTTGTCGGCCTTGCGGGAAAGTACAAGGCAAAGCCCATGAAGCTTTCCGGCGGTGAGCAGCAAAGAGTTGCCATCGCAAGGGCATTGGTCAATAAGCCTTCGATTCTTCTTGCCGACGAGCCTACCGGAAACTTGGATCCCCATACCTCTATGGAGATTATGAAGCTGCTCGAAGAGATTAATGAGAAGGGTACCACTGTAATCATGGTCACCCACAACAAGGATATCGTAAATGCGATGCAGAAGCGAGTTATCACGCTTAATAAGGGCGTCGTGGTAAGCGATGTCGAGAAGGGAGGGTACAGTGATGAAAATTAGTACGTTTTTCTATACCCTCTGGCAGGGCATCAAGAATATTTTCAGGAACAAGCTCTTTTCACTTGCATCCGTTGCTACGATTGCCGCCTGCCTGTTCCTCTTCGGAATATTTTATTCGGTCATCATTAACTTTCAGAACATCGTAAAGACTGCCGAAGAAGGCGTCTGCGTTGTTGTATTCTTTGATTCGGGAATTTCCGACAAGCGTATCGAAGAAATCGGCGACATGATTAAGCGAAGGGCGGAGGTTTCCGAGGTTCACTTTGTTTCTGCTGATGAAGCCTGGGAAGAGTTTAAAGAAGAGTACCTCGGCGAGTACAGCGACGGCTTTACCGAAAACCCTCTTGCAGACTCGGCAAACTATGAGATTTATTTAAACGATGTTTCAATGCAGAGCGCTCTTGTCACTTATCTTGAATCGGTTGACGGAGTCAGAGAGGTAAAGAGGTCCGAGCTTACGGCCCTTACGCTTGACAATGCAAACAAGTTGATCGGATACGTATCCATCGGAATTATATTTATTCTTCTTGCCGTATCGATTTTCCTTATCAGCAACACCGTTACCATAGGAATTTCCGTCCGCAAAGAGGAAATCTCCATCATGAAATATATCGGGGCGACGGATTATTTTGTGCGAGCGCCCTTCGTAATAGAGGGTATGCTGATAGGCCTGATAGGGGCATCGATTCCGCTTGCGATTATTTACTTTATATACAACAAAGCTCTCAACTTCGTCCGCGGGGAATTTTCCGTTCTTTCTACCTTGCTTAATTTCCTGACGGTTGACGAGATTTTCGATACCCTTCTTCCGGTATCGCTCTTGCTCGGCGTCGGAATCGGCTTTTTGGGAAGCTTTGTGACGGTCAGAAAGCATTTAAGGGTTTAATGGAGGCTTTTTTTGAAACATATAAAGAGAATTGTTTCTTTAATATTGTTTTTTTCATGTTTACTGTTTCTTTCTGCGGACACAAACGCCGGCACGTCCCTTTCTTCGATTACCAATGACAGCATCAGGGAAAAGCAGCAGCAGATTACCGAGTCCGAAAACGTCAAGAATCAGCTTCAGCAGAACATCACCAATGCCAAGGCGATAAAGAAAGAGCTTGAAGGCTTGAAGCAGGACACGGCGGCCTACATAGAGAAGGTTGACACCGAAATCGTTCAGATTCAGGAAAAGATTGAAGAGCTTAATACTCTCATCACGGAAAAAGAAACCGAAATAGAGGAAATCACAACTGAGCTTAACGAGGCCATCGAGGTTGAAAATGCCCAGTACGAGGCCATGAAGCAGCGTATCAAGTTCATGTACGAAAGAGGCGACAGCTTCTATCTGGAGCTGATGCTCAACGCTTCGAGCTACAGCGACTTGCTTACGAAGGCCGACTATATCGATATGATTGAGGCATACGACAGGAAGATGCTTGACCAATACACTGAGACTCGTGAGTGGACCGAACTCTGCAAGGAAACCTTGGAAGCGGAGAAAGAAACTCTCGACACAGCCAAGGCGACCCAGGAAGAGGAAGAGGCAAGTCTTCAGGAACTTTTGGGCGAAAAAGAAGCACAGTTAACAAGCTACAATCAGCAGATTGACGCAAAGACGGCGGAGATTAACGAAAATCAGGAATCTTTGGAGGAAATGACCGAGGTAATCGAAGCTTTGGAAGCGGCAATCTTAGCCGAACAGAAGGCAATAGCTGCCGCAAACGGTGTAGTGATGAACTACGACGGCGGTATGTTTACTTGGCCGGCGCCTTCATACACACGTATTACGGATGATTTCGGATACAGAACGGACCCTATCAACGGTACGACCTCTTATCACAGCGGTATAGACATGGCGGCACCTGCGGGATCGGCAATTCTTGCGGCCTACGACGGCGTGGTGGTTGCGGCAGACTTTAACTGGTCCATGGGGAATTATGTCATGATCAATCACGGTGACGGTCTCTACACGGTTTACATGCATGCAAGCGCACTTCTTGTCAGCAAGGACGATATCGTGGCGCGTGGTGAGCAGATTGCAAAGGTCGGTACGACAGGCCGCTCAACGGGTAATCACCTGCACTTCAGCGTGCGTCTTAACGGCTCTTACGTAAGCCCTTGGCCGTACCTCGGAGTGAATTAGACAAAGGATATATGGATAAATGAACACAGGCAATGAAAAAAAGATAAAAGGCAAGTTTTTCCTGATAGGAATTTTAAGCGGGGCAGCGATTACCGCTATCCTGGCACTTGTGTTGGGAATCGGAATTTTTATTTATCAGGAAAATGCCTACAATGCGGCACTTACGGCATACAAGACTGCCGAGAGCGTTGATACGGCTGAAAATCAGCTGATGGACCAAGAAACAGTCGACAAGGCCGAAATGCTTTACACCGATATACTTCAGGTTTTTTATTTTGAAGAGGATATCGACACGGAACTTATGCGTGACAATATCTATAAGGCAATTGTCGATTCACTCGGAGATCCTTACGCAGCCTATTATACGGCGGAAGAACTTGATGAAATGCTGACCGATTCGGAGGGTACCTACTACGGAATCGGCTCATATGTGTCAATGGATTCCGAGACAGGCTACGCAAAGCTTTCGGGCATATTCAAGAATTCGCCCGCGGAGGAAGCAGGGCTTCGTGACGGAGACCTTATCATCGAAGCAGACGGAGAAAATCTTGCGGGTCTTACCTTGGATGAGGTCACCGCAAAGATAAAGGGACCCGAAGGAACCACCGTCGAACTTACGGTATACAGGGAAGGCGAGGAGAGCTACCTGTACTTTACGGTTGAACGCAGGAAGGTTGAGAATCAGACCGTCAACTATGAAATGAAGGATAACGGCATCGGCTATATTCAGATTACGGAATTTGACGATGTTACCTTAGATCAGTTTAAAAATGCATATTCAGACCTGAATACTCAGGGTATGAAGGCTATGGTGCTTGATTTGCGCAGCAATCCCGGAGGAAACTTAGATACCGTTCTTGATATTGCACGCGAAATGCTTCCGGAAGGCGTCATCACCTATACCCTGGATAAGAGCGGGAACCGTGAAGACTATATGTGTGAGGGCGCTAGCCCGATTACGATTCCGGCCGTAATCCTGGTAAACGGTTACAGCGCAAGTGCTTCGGAGCTTCTTACGGGCGCCATGCACGACTACGGTCTTGCAACCGTCATCGGCACCAACACCTACGGAAAGGGTATAGTTCAGTCTATCTATCCCCTTACGGACGGTTCGGGCATCAAGCTTACGACGAGCCGCTACTATACTCCGAACGGAGTCTGCATTCATGAGACCGGCATAGCTCCGGACATAGAGGTCGAGTTTGATTCCGAGGCTTATTATGCAGAGGAGTCGGTCGACAACCAGCTTGAATACGCAATTAATTATCTAACCGAAAGTATCGGCAACTAACATGTACAGAAAAGCCTATGTTGAAATAGACAACTCCATAATTAAGCAGAACGCAAAGCTCATGTGCGAACTTTTTCCGCATAAGTGGAACATTGCGGTCGTAAAGGGAAATGCTTACGGACACGGTTACGGTATCATACCTGCACTGATTGACGGCGGCATGAATGCTTTCGCGGTTTCAAACCTTGATGAAGCCTTAAAGGTGCGCGAGTATACAAAAGAGCATCCCATTATAATGCTTCAGCCGGTTCCGGCAGAGTATTTAAGCATTGCGAGCCTAAACGACATTTCCGTTTGCGTAAACGATATTGATACGTACAAAGAAATCGTTGAAAGCGGCCTTAAACTTAAACTTCAGTTTAAGGTAAATTCCGGTATGAACCGTCTGGGCTTTTCGGATAAAGAACTCCTTACGAAAGCCGTTAATGAAGCATCGGCAAATGACAATCTTACCGTGGAAGGCATATTTACCCACTTTCACTCAAACGGTCTTAGGGATAACGAGTATTCAAGAGACAAAAAACGCTTTGAGAATTTGACTGCGGATATAGATTTAACCCAAATACCCATGGTTCATTTGGACAGGACACAGACGGTCTTCCTGCATGATGCTCCTGCCTATGAAAACGGGGTTCGCATAGGTATTTCTTTATACGGTTTTACAACTGTTTATCCTTACTCAAACAGCATAAAGGGAAGAATCAGAAAGCTTCAGAGAGGCTTTGAAAACAAGCTTCACGGAGTAGAGCCCACAAAGGAATTAAAGAAATACCCGGTAAAGACGGCTTTTTCTTTTTACACTGAGGTAATTCAGATTAACAAAGTAAACAAAGACGATTATGTCGGCTACGGACTCTTACACAAGGCGGAGAAAACCGAATACATCGCGGTGATAGACACGGGCTATTACGACGGCATCAACCGAAAGAGGTACTTGTCAAACGTAGCGATAAATGGTAAAAAGTATCCTATCATAGGCGAGGTCGGAATGGGCATGTGCGAAGTGCTGGTTGACGAAAGTGTCAAAAAGCACGATAAAGTCACCGTTCTCGGAGGCGACATCCCAATCAGCGAGATTACCCGTTACGTAGGCACCACGATGTATGAGCTTTTGACAAGCATAAAGCCCGAGATAAAGCGTGAGTACATAGGAGACTGATATGGAAAGAAATGTAGTGCTTCTTGGCTCTGACATAAATGTATATTACATGGCAAGATGCTACTATGAGCTTTTTGATAAGCCGGTAGACGTCATTGCCACGGAGAAGATTCGCTTCACGGAGCATTCTTCCATCGTAAATATCGAGTATCATCCCGATTTAAAGACAAACGAGGGCTTCGTAAACGCCCTTACGGAATACGGAAAGAACCATCTTGACTCAGGCAGGAGCCTAATCGTTCCCTGCCATGACGTTTATGTGCGTCTGCTTCTTGAAAATCACGAGGCAATCGACGGTTATTTTGTTTATAACTGTCCTTCTTTTGAAATCGCGGACAGCTTCCTTGATAAAGAAAAATTCTACAAGACCTACGAAGGACGCCTTCCTTTCGTACGCACGGTTTATTACGACTGTTCTGAGAGCGTAACCGCACCGATTCCCGTAGACATGGTTTACCCGCTTATCATCAAGCCCGGTGACGGAATCGAGTACGGAAAGCATCATTTTGAGGGACAGCCCAAGGTCTTTAAGGCTACCACTCCGAAGAACGCAACGAATTTTATTGACCGCGTAAAGGCTTCGGGGTATGAAAAATCCCTAATCGTTCAGGAATTTATCCCCGGAGACGATTCCTGCCTTTGCGACTGCGTATTTTACTGTAATTCCAAGGGAAAGGCTGAACTTGCCACCTTTGCTCAGATCGGACTTCAGGAGCATACCCCTTCGGGTATAGGAAACTGCACTGTTTTGATTAACGGCTACAATCAGTACGGAAATACTTCGGAAACCGTTAACGGACTTAAGAATTTCCTTGAAAGCATAGGCTACAGAGGCTTCTGCGAGTTTGACTTAAAGTACGATTCAAGGGAAAAAGACTTTAAGGTAATGGAGATTAATCCCCGGCAGGCGCGCTCAAGCTATTACCTTTGCGCACTCGGGCACAACCTTATAAAGATGCTGATGGATGATGTCTTTGAGGGCAAGGAGCATGAGTTTGAGCTTCTTACCGAAGAATTTATGCTTCACATGGTTCCGAAGAACATCATTAAGAAATACATAGCAAACGATGAGTACAGGGCGGAAGCGCTTAAGCTTTGGAAGAAGCACAAGCACGTCGATCCCATGCACTTTAAGAAGGACAAATCCTTCAAGCAGAGATTTTATTTAAAGCTTCGTGCACTCAATTACAAAAAGAAATATAAGACCAATACTCATACGATTTAACGGAGACAGTATAAATGTGTGGTTTTGCAGGCTTTATCGACAGCACCGAAATTGAGAAAAAGAAAGAAATATTAAAGGCAATGACGGATTCCATTGCCCACAGAGGCCCCGACGGAGAGGGCTTTTTTACCGATAGCCATGTGGCAATGGGCTTCAGACGTCTGAGCATCATTGACCTTGCGGGCGGCGATCAGCCTTTATTTAACGAGGACAAGACTTTAGTAATTAACTTCAACGGCGAGATTTACAATTACAAGGAGCTTAAAGAAGAGCTTATTAAGTGCGGACACGTATTTACGACCAACTCCGATACCGAAGTAATCGTACACGGTTACGAGGAATACGGCACGGATGTGGTGAACAAGCTCCGCGGAATGTTCGGTTTCGTAATCTGGGACACTAAGACCCAAACTCTTTTCGGCGCAAGAGACCCCTTCGGCATCAAGCCTTTTTACTACTACGATACCAAGGACCTCTTTATGTACGGCTCCGAGATAAAGGCATTTTTGCATCATCCGGATTTTAAGAAGGAACTTAACAAGAATGCTTTAAAGACCTATCTTTGCTATCAGTATTCCGTACCGACGGAGTCTTTCTTCGTAAATGTATACAAGCTCAATCCCGGACATTTCTTTATCTACAAAGACGGAAAGATAGACATAAAGCAGTACTTTTCAATTGATTACAGGAATAACGACGACGACCTTGAAACGGCGGTTAACAAGATAAACGACATCATGAAGGACTCAATCGAGCATCACAAGATCGCCGATGTTGAGGTTGGTTCCTTCCTTTCAAGCGGTGTCGATTCAAGCTATATCGTTGCAAATGCAAATGTTTCGAAAGCCTATACCGTAGGCTTTGAAGGCGAGCATGTGACGAACACCGGCTTCAATGAAAATGCCAATGCCGACGATCTCTGCAAGATCCTCGGTATGAAGCACAAGCAGAAAAACATCAACGCCGACATGTTCTTTGATATACTGCCTACCGTTCAGTATCATTCGGACGAGCCGCACGCAAACCTTTCGGCAGTTCCGCTTTATTATCTTGCAAACATGGCTTCGAAGGACGTAAAGGTAGTGCTTTCCGGCGAAGGCGCGGATGAGCTCTTCGGCGGCTATTACGAATACGAAACTCCGAGAGAATATGCGCGTTACAAAAAGCTCCCCTTCTGGTTCAGAAGAGGGATGAAAAACCTTGCGGAGAAGATGCCCAACATGAAGGGACGTCACTTCCTCATCCGTGCAGGCTCGACTCTTTCCGAGTCCTACATAGGCCAGGCTTTCATCATGAACAACGAAGAAGCCGACAAGCTTTTAAAGCCCGAATACAGATGCGGCAAGTCCTACGAAGAGATTACAAAGCCGATTTTCGACGAGATTAAGGGAAAGCCCGAATTATTGCAAAAAATGTATCTTGATATGCATCTCTGGCTGCCCTATGATATACTCTTGAAAGCCG
>CAZCPW010000044.1:0-8106 GCA_964499925.1 uncultured Lachnospiraceae bacterium | reverse complement strand
AGATGCCGATTTTGTAGTTTCCTCAAATTACTGTCTTATCGGCACACGGCAAACGCTCATCCTTTTTATTGCCGGAATTTTAACTTCGCACAAATTTCTTTTTGCTCAGTTTCATCGGCTTCGTGCGGTGTCCAGAGCATCTTCTGGTTGTCGTCTTTGAAACGCGGAATCACGTGAAGGTGATAATGCAAGACACTTTGGCCCGCTGCTTCTTTATTGTTTTGAATAATGTTAACTCCGTCGCAATTAAGCACCTCGGTCTGCCTTGCTGCAACCTTCTTTGCAAGCTTCATTGCCTTTCCCAAAAGTTCCTCGTCAATATCGAATACATCCGTAAAATGTTCCTTCGGAAGTATTAAAGCATGCCCCTTGTTTGCGGGAGAGGCATCAAGGATTACATTGAAGTCCTCATCCTCATAGATGGAATTTGTTGCAAAAACTCCGTTTGCAAGCTTACAAAAAATACAATCGTCTTTTTTCATGAGACTGTCCTCCGATTAAAATTATTAGAATACGAACAAGATATCCAAAAGCCTCAAGGCTTTAAAATCGCCCTTCATCTTCATATCGCCTGCCATAAAAGCTCTCTGAAAGGTCATATTGCCTTTGGTGATTGCCAACAGCTTGTCATGCTCTATGGAAATTTCCACATCTGCCGTGACTCCCGATTTATAAACGCATTGAAGCTCGGTGCCCTCGACTGCTATGTATAAAGGATTTTCTTTTCCCGATATATGAAACGAAAAAGAAACATCAGAATTCGGTTCCGAATGAAAGGCATCTTCAAATGCCTTTATAAATTCCGTAGGGTCATCCTTGTCATTCTTACCCATCATGTCCCTAAACATACTTGCAAGCTCGGATATGTCCTCTTTCTGCCTCTGCACATATGCATCATCCGAAGCATATTTTGAAAGTTGCTCGGTTTCCTGCGGGGTAAGGTCGGCATTCTTGGTCATGTTGATCTTCTGTTTTACGGCCTGGTTTGATGCCGGAAGAGAAGGAACCTTTTGATTTATGGTACGGTACATATTCTCGGCCTTTTTCTCTATAAGCCTGATATACGCTTCTTTTTCAAGGAGTTCCACATCCTCAATATATCCGCATATTCCGCTGCAGGGAAGACCTCCCAAAATTTCCCATGCATTTGAAAGGGTAAGCTTACCCTCTCTCTCTCCGTAGGTCGTAGCCATTACTATCGGACACATATATATCTTTGAAAGCTTCTCTTTGTCGGCGTAGAGCCAGCATGCATCCAGAAATGACTGCATATAACCGCCGATACCAAACCACTCTATTGTGGTTGCAAGAATTACTCCGTCGGCACTTTTCAATGTCTGGGGAAGAGTTGTGATGGTATTTTTAAGCTCATGAAGATCAAACCTTTCCACTGTAACGTGAAGCTCTTCCAGCACGGCCTGCATCTTATTTATCACAAAAAGCGTCGGATCGTCGATCAGGCCCCTTCCGCCGTAGTAAATATTAATCTTCATAAGCTCTCCTCTTTGACAAATTTCGATTAATCAAACAATAAATTATTCCAAAAGCAAACCCGGTACACAGTCCGCCGAGATGCGCGAAGTTTGCGGTATTTGCACGCCCAAATCCTTCAAACAACGTAAATACCGTTACGACCATAACACGTCCTATCGGCATTGTGGATCTCTTTATTCTTTTAAATATTACAAGTGAAAGCAATACTCCCAAAAGCCCGAAAACTGCTCCGCTTGCACCGATCACTATCACGGGATTACCTGTTATGTATTCATTTACGAAAGTAAAAACACATCCCATGATTCCGGACAGGAAATACACAAGCAAAAAATACAGCGGCTTAATTTCTTTTTCCACGATATCGCCCAGAAAATACAAAAGCACCATATTTCCGAAAATATGAGCCGCATCCGCATGAAGAAAAAGCGAGGTAATCACCCTGTACCACTGTGTGGGTGAGGTAAGAAGGCTCAGACCAACCGCTCCTTTATTATAAAGCAAAGTTCCGGTAAAAGTACATAATACGAACACGACAACATTTATAAAAACAATTGCCGACGTCGCCTTCGGAAGGTTCTTTATACCATCCTTCAGGTTGGAAATGTAACTGCCCTTTCCAACGTCATAGGAAGGATTCTCTATATAGTCAAAGGACCACATATTCTCAAGAAGACCTTTGAGACCGTAAAAATCCTCCGCCTGCCCATCAAAAATCATAAGTGACTTCTTGCCGATATCGTAAATCCAGGCAAATGAGGTTTCCTCACATGCCGCTTTAGCCTCTTTTAACTGTAAGCCTGAAACATCCTTTGTGCTGTCAATCAGGCAAAGGGTAAAGAAATGAACTCCCACACTGCCAAAATTAGTCTCCACCTTGAAGGACTTTCTGATTTGGCTGATATTCTCATGACTGATACGTTCCATATCCGCAAGCAGGATGACATTTACATAACTTACGGTCGTATCCATGTACATACTGAGGCCTTCAACATCTTTGGAAAAGTCTAATTTATCGTAATGATTATTTAAAAGTGTCTCTTCTATCTGTTCATACATGCCTCCATTTTACCACAAGAACGTACATCTTCAGAAGTAGTTTATGGATTTATTTAAGCGGTAAGCAATCGAAAGTACAAATTGATTCCGAGTAACGCAACCCCCGCAAGGCACATAAATGCGGCAAGAAATTCTTTAAAGCTCGGTATGTAAATATCCGGTTTCGTATCCTCCGGCAGTTCTTCTTCCGGCTCGGTAACGGTTTCTTTTTCGTAGGCTTCCTCGCAAAAGTATTCATACGCAACCCTACACTTGGGATTCGAGCACTCATACATCTGACTTAATGAATACATTACCTTCACAAGACGCTCGTTAGCGTTATCCAAATGCATCAGAAGGCAACGAATCAGTTCCTTCATTCCGCTACGGTTATTTTCTTTGTCCACGGGGAGACAAATAAATTCAAACTCTCCCGAAACGTGATTCTTAAAAACCATTTCAGGGCTGAGCAGTAAATCCTCTTCCTCTATCAGAAACCTCTCTGCTTCCAGACTTATGTGATAAAGGGCTTCGAAAAGCTTTTCTATTTCGTCGCTGTCTGCAAGCCGGCTTTCAAAGTACCTTGCCAGGCTTTCCCTTCCCGTTATGTCAATGTATATCTGCTTTTCATCATTTATACGTCTTGTCTCAACAGGCAGGATTCCCTTTATCTCGTTTTCCGAGAGCATTTTTATCTTATAGCCCGATTTTTCGGAAGGAACATACCCTCTGATAATTATGTGATTGTCCTCCACAATAGCATTAACCTCATTCATCCTGTTTTTCCTCCCATGCTTTAATAATGCCACGCGTCCTGAGCATAATTGCCACCGGATCGGAATGGCTTTCCGTTTTCCGATATGTAATATTTTGTGAAAATCCCGAATATACCGGCACTTTCCATTCACCCGACAAGGTTATGACGCTTTCTTTCTGCCCCGCATCAACCGACAGAGTGATGTCATCAAGTGCAAGATATGGATGCTCCTCACTGATTACTTTGTACTCTTTCTTACATATCTCAAGCGTTTCATCCGTATCCTTACTTGACTTAATCTTTGCGGCAAGGCTGTTTACATCCTGCACTATCAAAGTCCTGTCATATATAAAAATCAGAAGATAAATAAACACGATACTGATTATTATGAGAAAAGGCATGAGGAGCACGGCTTCAACAGTGAACGACCCCTTGAGTCTCTTCATATCAGTCCTCCGGTTATTACCCCTATCGAAAGGAAAGGCACAAACGGAATTTCCGTATCCTTGCCGGCCTTTCTGAATGCAAAAAGAAACAGAGCGATAGCCGCCGAGAAAAGCAGAGATACCAGCAATGCGGTAAGCTCAAGCTTAAATCCCATGACGCTTCCTATAAACATAAGGACAAGTGCGTCACCCTTACCCACGGCACCTTTTGTGGCAACACTCATTATGTAAAAAACCACGCCCGGAATAAGATCCAAAAGGATAATTATGTCCGCCTCTCCCACCACAAACACCCTTATGGAGAGTGCCGATAGAATGCTTATCAGACATATGTATCCGTTTACTTTCTTTATCCTGAAATCCTTTATTGCCATAGGCAACAGGACTGTCAAAAGCAGCACCCATTGCCATACTTCCATATTTCCCCTGATCATTCGCAAAAATAACATTTTCTCCTGTCCCCTTTCTCTGATTTTTTAATAGTGTAAATTGTTGTGTTAAGGCTTGAGCAGTTGTGACTCCGGTGATATCTCGTACCGTACGGAGTTATATAAACCAGGCTTCCCAATTCTTCGTCTTTGCAAAAAGCACACGGATAGTATTTTGCTCCGTTTTCGTTTCTTTTTACGTTGACCTCGCTTGTTCCTACCGCCTCAACAGTGGTTTTAAGTGCCCTGCAATTGCAGGATGTGTGATATACGTCCGAATCTTTGGTGACGTAGATGAGCTCACTCGTTTCTTCCTCATTGCTGTTTTCATATCCCGCATACAATTTGGAATAAAAGGTGTTTGTAAGCCTTATCCCGTCAAGCAAATCAAGCGATACCGGAGGGTTGACACTGTAGTGGACCTCAACAGTCAGAGAATTATCCTTTTCCTCATAACTTACCGTACAAAGCAGACCGTCAATTTCATCAAACGTGTTGCTTTCTTTGATGTTATTGTATACAACCGCCTGTGAGATTGCCGCTTCTCCCACAAAACCCGAGAGCAAACTGCCGTCTTCGTCCTCACCTTTACTTGCTTCAAGATAAGGATAGGAATATTCAACCATTTTGCTTCCGGAATCATAGACTATCACACCTATCTGTGAGTGAATCCGGTATATATCCATGAACCAGCCGATTGCAAATACAAACAGAAATGCTATGGGCATTACAAAAAGTGCTTCAACAGTTGCGGAACCCTTATATTTTTTTAAAAGAGGATAATTACGATACCCTTCCCGCTCGTTCATAGGCATAGGAGAGATGTATTCCTTTCTGAAATTTTTAAGGTTTGCGGAAAGAATATCGCAATTATCCTCTTTGATGATTTAATAGCCGGGTTTAAATTTCCCTATAAGCTTCTCTCAATCTTCGACATCCATAGACTTACTCACCGTATATGCATACCCTGCGCTGCTTACAACCGACAGACTGCCGTCCCACGCATCAAAGCAATAATCAAGACGAAAATCACTGTTTCCGGTAAGGTTCCTGACATTGGCTTCACAAATATCCATAAACCTCTCGGTTTCTTTTTCCGCATCTTCAAGATAAAGAAACCCTCTCAGATAATCGATGTAGTCAATCCCATTTTCATAGCTCGATGTATCCCGTTCCGGAACAAAAACATTTGCAAAGTTTGTGCGCCACTCGCTGACCTCTTTCAGCATGGGAACCTTCCCTCCGGAAAGAAGAACGCGCACATCATTTAAACTTTCGACGTAGCTTAAAGATCCGATAATCAGAGCCTCTATCGCCGGCGCCGCTTCGGGCGACAATAAGAGGCCCGCCAGCACTTCCGAATATATCCGGATTTCCTCCATCTTCCGGCTGTCCGACATAAGAGTTGTCAGATTGGCCGCTTCCCTTATTAAGAGAATTCTGTTGACTACGGCCTCCAGATTTTCCGCATCCGACATATGCCCGGCAATTACATACTCAAGTTCATACTTTAAAACGGTTTCTTCTTTCTCATTGCGAAAGTTTGAAAGGTATTCAAGCAGATATTCTTTAAAGAAAGCTGCATCCGTCACATCAAGGCCCTCACCCGCATCGTAATTTCCCTTATTAAGACTCCTTTCACTGACAAGTCCTTCTTCTTTCAGGGTTGCCTTCGAAATACTGCCGATGTCCGTAAACACCGATCTCAAAGTACTGAATGACGAAACCTCGGTTTCTTTGTACACGCAGCCATCCAGGGTGTTGGTCCACTCTTTTAACTCAGGCAGGGAGTCATCTGCTTCCGAAGCCTTTTCCACGGTTTCTTCCATAAGCGTTCCGCTAAAGGTCTGACTGTTAACGTTGTCGTCAACCGACTCATACAAATCCTCAATGTAGCCGACGGAATAACGGTATTTCATAATCCTCACAGCCTGCTGCCTGATTGCCCCGCCTGAATAGTCTGTTACAAATCTTATCTTTGAAGTCTTTACTCCGTCGCATTCAAGTCCCAGTAAATCGGTACTGTGAAAAATTGCATTTCCGTCTTCCTCGAAGTTCTTTGTCGCACAACTCTTAAGATGATCCTCTGTGAGAATCAAAGATTCTGCCTTACTTCCATAGCCGGCATCCACAAATATGAGATCATATTGCTTCCAAAGCTCACTCTGAAACTCAGCAAACATTGATGTTACCGAAGTATCCGCCGTCTCGTTTATCTTCAGCCTCATCGCGTTTTCCCTGACGCCGTAGATTAAACCCGTGAAGAGTGAAAACAAAACTGTTAAAAGAAGT
The DNA here is from genome assembly GCA_964499925.1 of uncultured Lachnospiraceae bacterium. GTDB lineage: Bacteria > Bacillota > Clostridia > Lachnospirales > Lachnospiraceae > UBA1258. The sequence goes on along the minus strand of CAZCPW010000044.1, from coordinate 1,654 downwards.
GTAAAATATACCGTTACATATCCGTTTTTACAGGTCATTTGTCTGCTTCGTAATCTTGTCAAACAGGGTATTTATGATTTCCGTGATCTTTGTCTTGAATATCACGACGAGGCCGACTAAGACAACTATTATGAGTATCACCTCAACCGTTCCCATTCCGTCTTCTTCCTTCAAAAAATCTTTAAATGTCTTCATGCTTTCCTCCTAAATGTTTATCAAGCCCGTGTGGGCATTTTAGACTGCAATTTCTAAATATTTACAAACGCCGGAACCATTATCAGAACCATTACTTCCATTAAAAGGATCATCATCGGAAACAGTAGCTTCGTACCCGCCTCCTCGGAGAGTTTAATTGCCCTTAGCTTTCTTTGTGAAAATGCATTTACCGATTCCGCGTCAAGCAATTCCTTTAGTTTGCTGCTTCCCTTCCTCAAATTCTGGGAAAGCAGCGCTGTAAATCTGATGAGTTCCGAGACCTGTGTTCTTTCTCCGAATCTCTTGTATGCCATACCTTCGGAAACTCCGCTTTTCAGTTCATTTAACGTTATTCCCATTTCACGATACATAGGATTTTTTTCGCTCTTCTTGACAATCCCTTCTTCGTAAATGGCTGCCCAAATATTCCTGATGGTCATGCCCGTTGCCTGGTAGAGCGCCATTTTCTGTAGCAGTACGGGATACTCGCTCAAAATTTCTTCTTTTTCCTTGGCCAAAGCCTTCTTCTCATCCCTCTTTGAGCCGATGATTATGAGCACCGAAGCTACCGGTCCCAAAAGCAGATAAAAAGAATTCCTCTTTACGGCGGGGTAAGCGTAACTGACGGTATTCCCGTCAACTTCCGTAGGAAGACTGGCCGTTTCCTCAGTTACATTTACTGTTTCATCAAGCTTAGCCTGAATCGCATTTCTATATACTCTCGCCCGGACTTCGGGACCCGGATTAACATTAACTTTTACCTTGAAGCTTTCAGCCACATCACCGTAGGCATATAAGATCGTTATCCCTGCATCAAAGGGTGTTGCCAAAAGAATTTCTCCTTCATCGGATATACATTCCGGCGAGTCGCTTGAAAAAGAAAACTCAAACGGATACCCATCCATTTTTTCAAAAAAACACAAATCATCAGTTACATTTGTAAGATCCGGATTCCCGTTTAAAAGCTTTTCCACTGCTTTTTCCGCAACCTCATCCGAAAGTTTTATTAGCTCCTTTTGTGAATACTCCCGCTCCGGTACACTGATGTCTGTTGATCCTATTTCTACCCCATCGATCATTGTGTCAAAGGTATATTTTTTGTTCCCGGAGTCGGGAGCTTCAAGAGGGAGAGTGGTGTCGGTCAGAATTTCTCTTTCGCTGCCGGATGTAAAGTAAAGCAGCAAAGATACGACCATAAGACCGACTATCAGAAAGAAGTATTTTGTCTTAATCTTGTTTTTCATATTTTGTCCTTCAAGTTCAAGCGCAAGCCATGCTTGCATTCGAACCGCCAACCAAAGTTTGAACGTTTACTTTCATACTTTGATTTTCAGTATCTTGTCGCCGATCAGAATTGCCCCGATATAGGCAAGCAGGCATCCCGTCATAAATAGCCTTCCGAAAAGACCCGTATAGCAGATTTCAAAATATCCGACGGAGGTTACTTCCAAATAGCCCA
>CAZCPW010000043.1:0-8144 GCA_964499925.1 uncultured Lachnospiraceae bacterium | reverse complement strand
TGATGGTACTTGCACCCTGTCCCAAAGCTCCGTTCTTTATCGCCGAAAGACCGGCACTCATGATACGTCTGATATCGATACCGTTGTGCTGATAGAATCGCTTGTCCTCGATTGCCACAAAGGCGTTCTTCAAATTGTCGGGAATTTGAGAGCTGTCGACAATGATTCTGTTGGCGTTTGAACTTACCAGTTTGTAAATCTGATTCCCGTCCGAATCGTATACAAAGGAAGCACGCCCGGTAGGGGTAACGTTTATGGTGGAAATATCGGGAGCGGAGGAGAGGATACCTTTAAATACTCCGATTCCCACGGATGCTCCGACTATTCCCACACCTATAACGGCAACGCACAAAAATACGGCAAGATAAAGTAAAAACTTTCTCGCCCATTTGGGACCGCGTGCGTTTAACGCAAGCTGCTTTGCACGTATGCCTTTTCTTCCGTAATCCATATAAAAGCCTCCATAAAGGATTGTGTTTATAAATAAGAAATTTCTCTGCAATGTTAACCTATGCATTATAGCAAATCGGTATTAAAAATAGAAGTCGGATAAGGAAAAGTTCACAAAAACATAAGATTCTGGGTTATAATAAATCCCATGAATGAAGAGATACGTGTACTTACGGAAGGCGGAACAGCCGAACTGGAAATGAAAAAATCACGCTTCATAGCTTATACGGAGCCGGTTAATTCCGAAGAAGAGGCAAGAAGCTTTATAGAGAGCATTAAAAAGAAACATTTTGATGCGAAGCACAATTGCTATGCCTATACGGTAGGCACAGATCCGGAAAAAGTAAAATATTCGGATGACGGAGAGCCTTCGCAAACAGCGGGACTTCCGATATTTACCGTTTTAAAGGAATCCGGGATAAAGAACTGCTGTGTAGTGGTTACCAGGTATTTCGGAGGTACGCTTCTCGGTACCGGCCCGCTTTCAAAAATGTACAGAGACACTGCAAAAGAAGGTCTTTTAAATTCAAAAACAGGTGTTATGAAACTTGGCGCCGAGTTCAGAATCGATTGTGACTACGGTGACGGCGAGAAGGTAAGGCGTTTCCTTGAAAAATCGAAGGGCAAACTTCTAAATACGATTTATACGGAGAAGGTTTCCTTTCTTTTTCGTGTTCCGAAAGAGTGTGAAAAAAGTTTTACCGAGGGTATTACCTCTCTGACACTCGGGAAAGTGATTCCCGGGAAAATTTCGGAAGGTCTCTTTCTTGACACAGACTCATGATTGGAAGATAATTACGGATGTTCGATGGATTGCTTAAAGGGCAATCCGATGACAGACTCCCAAAGCAATTTTAGAAAGGTGGTGGTTTTATGAAGTCAATAGTATCTGCTGACAACCCTCTTCCCCGAGCGACAAGAGTAAAAACCACAACTGAAAAGGAGAAATTGCTATGGATGAGATCAAGGAGTTATTAGAAACCAAGCAGTATACCCGTTTGCGCCAAAAGCTCTCGGAGCTTTATGATGCCGACATAGCGGCAGTTTTGGAGGAACTTCCGGAAGAGGACATGGTCAAGGTCTTCAGGATACTTCCGAAAGATACGGCGGCGGATGTGTTTGCTTATCTTGAGGTCGATCATCAGCAGATGATCATCACCTCTCTTTCAGAACGTGATGCGGCGAATATTATCAACAACATGATGGCCGACGATGCAGCCGATTTGTTTGAAGAAATGCCCGCAAACGTTGTAAAAAAGCTTTTGGCTTCGGCAAATGCCGAAACAAGGCGCGACATAAATCACCTGCTTAAATATCCCGAATCCTCGGCCGGAAGTATTATGACCGTCGAGTACGTCGACTTAAAGGAAGACTTGACGGTATCGGAGGCTCTTGAAAGAGTTCGTAAGGTCGGAATGGATTCGGAAACGATAAATACACTGTATGTGCTTGATAAGGGAAGAAGGCTTGTGGGCTTTTTGACCCTTAGGAAGCTGTTGCTTGCAAAGCCCGACGAAGTGGTGGGCGACCTGATGCATGAAAATGTTGTTTCCACAACAACGCTTACGGACCAGGAAGACGTTGCAAGGCTGTTTAAAAAATACGATTTTACGGCAATGCCGGTCGTTGACAATGAAAACCGTATGGTCGGTATCATTACCGTCGACGATATCGTGGACATTCTCGAGGAAGAGACCACAGAGGATATCGAAAAGATGGCAGCTATCGTGCCGTCTGACAAGCCATACATGAAGACAAGCGTTTTTGAAACCTGGAAGAAGCGTATTCCGTGGCTGCTTCTTTTGATGGTTTCGGCAACCTTTACAGGCGGAATTATCACAAGGTTTGAAGATGCCCTAAGTGCATATGTGGTGCTGACTTCCTTTATCCCGATGATAATGGATACGGGCGGAAATGCGGGCGGACAGGCAAGCGCAACCATTATCCGCGGACTTTCACTTGACGAGATTGAGTTTAAAGATTTCTTTAAGGTGTGCTTTAAGGAAATAAGGGTCGCAATCGTATGCGGTTTGACGCTTGCGGCATGCAATTTCCTAAAGCTTATCCTGCTTGACGGAATCTCTGTTACGGTTTCAATGGTAGTGTGCTTAACACTTGTTGTGACGGTTACCATAGCAAAGCTTGTGGGCTGCATACTTCCCATGCTTGCAAAGAAGGTCGGCTTTGACCCGGCGGTAATGGCGAGTCCCTTCATCACGACAATCGTGGATGCCCTTTCACTGCTCATTTATTTCCGATTTGCTACGGTGATTTTGGGTATTTAAGAAATTATTAAATGGTAATAAAAGCCATACGGTAGTACCATAGAGTAAACAAACAAAAAACGGAGCCTTTATGTATAAACGCGAAAAACAAAGCTGGCTCAAGCATTTTGACTTTACTTTGCTTGACGTTCTTTGTACACAGCTTGCTTACATAATTGCATATTGTCTCAAGTTCAGGACACATTCGCTTCCTTATTCAAATGAATGGTATGAACGTCTGGCTATTGTAATGGTCCTGGTCGAGATTCTTGTTGCTTTCTTTACCGAAGCTTACAAGGATGTTTTACGTCGGGATAAGGTTAAAGAATTAAAAAGAACGATTATCAACAGTTCTTTAACCTACTTCATGGTTATTCTTTATATATACAGTGCAAAGCTTGCAGAGGCTTATTCACGTAAGGTACTGTACGGCTCGTGGATAATGTCTATTCCCATTTGCTATCTGGCAAGGCTTATTTGGAAGAGTTTTATCCGCAGGAGAGTCGTTGAAGACAAGAACAGGGCGGTTATGATACTGCTTGCCTCAAACAGTGAGGTTGAAAGCTGTATCAGGGAATTTGAAAGAAACAGATATCGTAATTTTGTGGTAAAAGGCATCGTCATAATGGACAAAGACCGCAAGGGCGATGTGATAAGAGATGTACCTGTTGTCGCAAACGTAACGGATTTTCTCGAATATGTGCGAACTCACGTCGTAGACGAGGTGTTTATAAACAGCAACGATTTAACGGTAAGCGAGCATCTTTCCGACCAGCTTCTTGAAATGGGCGTAACGGTTCATTTTAAGATAATGCATGAACACGGAATCGCTTCCAACAAGGAAGTCGAAAAGATTAACAATTATCTCGTGCTTACTTCGAGCATGAATATTGCAACCCCCAGACAGCTCTTTTTAAAGAGAGTCATGGATATAGCAGGGGCATTGGTGGGACTTGTTTTTACATTGATAGCTTTCATAATCTTTGCTCCGATTATAAAGATTCAGTCTCCGGGACCCGTGTTCTTTACCCAGACGAGGGTCGGCAGAAACGGACGAAGATTTAAACTCTATAAATTCCGTTCCATGTATACGGATGCGGAGGAGAGAAAAGCCGAGCTTATCAAAGACAATAAGATGCAGGGCAATATGTTCAAGGTTGAGAACGATCCGCGAATCATTCCGATCGGACATTTTATGCGTAAGTATTCGATTGACGAGCTTCCTCAGTTTTTCAATGTATTGAAGGGTGATATGAGCTTGGTCGGAACCCGTCCTCCCACAGAAGATGAGTTTGTTTCATATGAAGCGCATCACAGAGCCAGACTTGGCATAAAGCCCGGAATCACCGGAATGTGGCAGGTAAGCGGAAGATCGGATATTACGGATTTTGAGGAGATTGTCAGCCTGGACACAGCCTACATTTCCAATTGGAATCTGGGTATGGATATAAGGATTCTTTTTAAGACGGTTTTGGTCGTATTAAGAGGAAGCGGGGCCGTATAATGATTGATTTGAGCATATCGATAGTTGCTTACAATGATGAAAGTGATGTTAAAAAAGCAGTGGAGTCCATCGAAAGGTGTACTCCCTTACTTTTATCCAAAAAAATATTTATTGTGGACAACAGTACCGCGGATAACGGAATTGAAAACCTTTCCAAAGAGTACGGAGATGTCTGCTACATCAAAACGGGAGCGAATTTGGGCTTTGGAAAAGGTCATAATCGGGTGCTTTCAAAGCTTGATTCCAAATATACGGCAATTGTAAATCCCGATATAATTCTTACAAGCGATGCGTTTACTCCGCTCATCAAATTTATGGAAGAAACGGATGCGGGGATGTGCGTTCCGAGGATTACGGACGAAGACGGTACACTTTTAAAGGTTTACAGGCGGGAACTGACTCCTTTTGACATGTTCATCAGAATGTTTGTTAAAATAGGATTTAAGAAAAGAAAAGCTTATCATACCATGCAAGATATGGATTACGATAAGCCTTTCAGGGTGCCTTTTGCACAGGGAAGCTTCCTGCTGATAAAGACGGAACTTTACAAAAGGATCGGCGGATTTGACGAGAGGTTCTTTTTGTATATGGAGGATGCAGATCTTTGTAAGAGGGTAAATGCGGAGTCAAAGCTTCTTTATTGCCCGTATGCTGCGGTAATTCACAAATGGAATAAGGGCTCGCACAAGAGTCTTAAACTGTTTGCCTGCCATGTTAAATCCTGCTTTAAGTATTTTAAAAAGTGGCACGGTTAGCCTTTGAAGCACAAAGAGAGTATAATGTCGGTATGAAAAATAAAATTGATGACGGCCAGATGGATTTCTTCGGACTGTTAAGTGAATATACGGACGACCAAGGCGCAACCGTGAGGGTCAGGGAGCCAAAGAGGAAGGTTGTTTCCCGGGAACCGGACAGAGACTTCGTGCAGCTTACGATTGATTTCGGGAAGAAGGCAGAACCGGAAAAGGCTGAGCCGACAAAAGAGGAACCGAAAGAAGTTGAACCCGAGAAGTCTGAGCCTGTAAAGCCGGAATCTGTAAAGAAAGTTCCGGAGAAAATTGAGCCGGAAAAGATTGAAATTGTAAAGGAAGAGCCTAAGAAGGTTGAACCGGAGCCGGCAAAAGAGGAACCAAGTAAGCTTAAAGTTAAAAAGTCTGAGCTTGCAAAGCTTGACATGGAAAATGACACGGATGAAAGAAAGCAGTTGTTCAAGGACTGCTCACGCTGCTGGTGTCACGATTGCAAACACAACCTTTACAATGAGGCCGTGCCGAGGGAACTTGCGGGAAGAATGATTCCGTGCCCGGCTTGCAAGACCTGCGAAGAAGAGGGAAACGCTTCTTTATGCGAAATCGGAAATGCCAAAGAGGGCTGCAGACTGAGAGCACTTGAGGAAGGAATTATCATTCCCGAAACAGAGGAGATTTGACGTTTATGAAGATAATTGTTGTCGGATGCGGAAACGTAGGCTCAATGCTTGCAAGGACGCTAAGTGCGGAAGGGCACAATATAACCGTGATTGACTCAAATCCCATCACGGTAAAGGAACTTTCAAACGAGCTTGACATCATGGCGATAACCGGAAACGGCTCGACGCTTGAAGTGCTTCAAAACGCAGGCACCGAGAGCGCAGACCTTCTGATTGCCGTTACGGACTCGGATGAGAGAAATCTTTTATGCTGCCTGATTGCAAAAAAGTGCGGCACGAAGAATACAATCGCCAGAGTCAGAAATCCCGAGTACAAAAATGAAATCGAATTTATAAAGAATGATTTGGGTCTTTCTTTGTCCGTTAATCCGGAACTTTTCGCGGCAGATGAAATCGCAAGGCTTGTAAAATTCCCGACAGCCATTGAGATTGACGCATTTGCGGGAGGCAAAGTCGAACTTTTAAAGTTCGAGGTTTCAAAGGACAGCCCCATTTGCGGACTCATTCTTAAAAACTTAAAGAAGGATTTAAATTCCGAAGTTCTTATATGTATCGTCGAAAGAGGCAACGAAACGCTCATTCCGACCGGTGACTTTACGCTTTTGGAGGGCGACAAGGTTTCCTTTATTGCATCGGGTAAGAAGGCGGTTGAATTCTTCAAGGCCATTAAGATGAGTCAGGGAAAGATTCGCGCCGTAATAATCGTCGGTGGAGGCGAGACGAGCTTTTACCTTGCAAAGAAGCTTCTTGCAAGCGGAGTTCAGGTTAAAATCATCGAAAAGGACAAAAAACGCTGCGAGGAACTTGCGGATGTATTAAGCGATGCCGTCATCATAAACGGAGACGGAGCCGATAAAGGATTGCTTGGTGAAGAGGGTCTTGATCGGGCCGACGCATTTGTTTCTTTATCCAATCATGATGAAGAAAATATCATGATGTCGATTTACGCAAAGAAGGTAAATCCGCGCATCAAGATCATTACCAAGGTTCACAGAAACGCTTACGACGAAATCATCAACGATTTAAACATCGGAAGCATCATAAATCCTAAGCTTTTGGCAGCCGAGAATATCATCAAATACGTACGCGCCATGTCAAATACCGGCGATTCCAATATGGAGACACTTTACAGGCTTAATGACGGACGCGCCGAGGCAATGGAGTTTACCGTGCGTGAGACTTCGGATCTGGTCGACAGACCGCTTTCGGAGCTTAAGCTTAAAAAGAACGTAATCGTTGCTTCCATAGTGAGAAAGGGGCAGATCGAAACCCCCAAAGGCTCGAGCGTTATTAAGGTCGGAGACAAGGTCATAATCGTTACGACAAACACCGGTTTTGACGATATCAAGGACATTTTGGCGTAGGTATCTTATGAATAAATCAATCATCAGATTTATATTATGCAAAGTACTGCAATTTGAAGGAATTTTCCTGATGCTTCCCTTTATTGTTTCCCTATTTTATGGGGAAAAAGAAGGGCTTGCCTATTTGTCGGTAGGGGCACTGTCGTTTCTGATTGGGACAGTCGGGTCCGCCTTTAAGCCAAAGAGCAAGGTATTTTATGCGCGCGAAGGCTATGTCGTGGTTTCGCTTGCATGGATACTTTTGTCCGTAGTGGGAGCATTCCCTTTCTTTATCACCAAAGAAATACCTTCCTATATCGATGCCTTTTTTGAAACCGTGTCGGGATTTTCTACGACCGGTGCATCCATACTCACCGATGTGGAGACCCTTTCATATACATCCATGTTCTTTCGATGCTTTACGAACTGGATAGGCGGCATGGGTGTTTTGGTATTCATAATGGCTGTTATTCCATTGTCGGGAAGCGCGAATATGCACCTGATGAGGGCGGAAACACCGGGAGCGGATGTTGTAAAACTGGTTCCGAAGGTAAAGAACAACGCGACCATCCTTTACGGGATGTATATCGTTCTTACGGTGGTTTTGTTCACCGCTTACCTGATTGCGGGGGTGGGCGTGTATGATTCGTTTATTCTTTCTTTTGCAACCATGGGCACGGGCGGATTTTCAAGATTAAATGACAGTATTGCCGGATATTCGGTGTCTGTCCGCATTATTACGGCAATCTTTATGTTGTTAAGCGGTATCAATTTCAATGCTTATTTCCTGCTTTTGAGCAGGAGGATAAAGGATTTCTTCAGAATCGAGGAAATCAGGTATTATTTCTATATGATAATCGCAAGCACTGTCGTTATTACGTTTCAGCTCAGAAATATTTATCCTACATTTAAGGAATGTCTTTCAAAATCACTGCTTCAGGTCATAAGCGTAGTGTCGACGACGGGTTACGCCGCAGCTGATTTTGATACCTGGCCGATGCTTTCTAAAACAATCATTATGATACTCATTGTGGTGGGCGGTTGTGCCGGAGCCACAGCCTGCGGAATTAAAATATCACGCGTTATCATTCTCTCGAGAACGCTTAATCGTGAACTTTCGCATTTGACTCATCCGAGAAGCATCAGAAAAGTAA
>CAZCPW010000042.1:0-8158 GCA_964499925.1 uncultured Lachnospiraceae bacterium | reverse complement strand
AGAGTCCGTGCTCCTCAAGCTTCTTGGCATAGCCTCTTCCGACACGCCAGAAATCGGTGAGCGGTCTGTGGTTCCAAAGCTTAATCCTATAGCTCTTTTCATCGAGCTCGGCAATACGCACTCCGTCCCTATCCGGCGGTATATGCTTTGCCACAATGTCCATTGCAATCTTGCATAGGTACATATTGGTTCCGATTCCTGCCGTTGCCGTGATGCCGGTAGTCTTTAAGACATCCCGAATCATCGTCATAGCAAGCTCTCTTGCCGTCATGCGGTAAGTCTTTAAATAATCCGTCACATCTATGAACACTTCATCGATTGAATAAGGAAAGATATCCTCAGATGAAACATATTTAAGGTAAATGCCGTAAACCGTGGTACTGTAATTCATATAATATGACATCCGCGGCGGAGCGACGATGTAATCGATCTCAAGTGAAGGATCCGCATCAAGCTTAGTGCTGTCATCGGAAGAACCGTTAAATGCTCTCCCCGGAGCTTTACTCCTCCTAAAGGCATTTGCCTCCTTAACCTTCTGTACGACCTCAAAAAGCCTCGGACGACCGGGAATTCCGTAGCTCTTTAAAGAAGGCGAAACCGCAAGGCAGATAGTCTTCTCCGTACGGCTTTTGTCCGCCACCACAAGGTTCGTCGTAAGCGGGTCACGCCCCCTCTCCACACACTCAACGGAGGCAAAGAAAGATTTAAGATCGATTGCTACGTAGATTCGATTATCGGACATATGTTCGCCTCCTTTTTCTAATATAATAGCATAAAAAACAGGAATGGCAAGATGCCATTCCCGTTTTTTTACATGTTTATTGTCATGACTCGCAAGCAATTAATTCGGCCCGAGATTAAACTCCGTCCGAGTTAAATCATGCTTTCTTTCGCAGCATAAATACCGTAAGTCCCGTCATAGCCAGAGCTTCCGCTGCCATGACTATCCAATCGACCATACATGTTCCGAGGAACGCAAGGGCAAGTGATAACAGAAGTGTTGCAACTACGGCTATAAAGAAAAATCTTCTGTCTTTCCTTTCAATGACTACGGAAAGAGCTATTCCAACCAACGCAATCGTAAGAATCAGCCAGTGCCAAATGCACGATTCTTCGCTTTCAGTCGCGGTGTCTACCAAAACCACATTTCCTTCTGTGTCTACGAGCTTTCCGTCCTCGGAAATATGACCCGTCAACGGAATCTCGCCGTCTGCGATATCTTCATAAATAATTTCATACGTTGCATTCGAATCGGCACTTCCCTTAACGCTGAAGGTTCCGTCCCCGTTGCTTTCTCCGGGAAGAATGATTACATCACCCTCGGAATCCACCGTCATCAGGTAAAATACTCTGCCTTCTTTTTGTAATTCCTCGGGAACCGTAACCACAAGCGTTTTAATGCTTCCGTCAGAAGAGTCTAAAGTCTCTCCGGCATGGGACTGAACACTCGGAATTACGACAGGACCTTCCTGAATGCGGGAATCCATCTTCTTAATTTCTTCCAAAGCTTTTTCAAGTTGCTTTTCAACAGTTTGAGGAACTTCGCTCTTGTCCTTTGTAACGGTTTTAACGGTGTCCTTTTCAGTCTCGGTATTTTCAATATTTTTACCGGTATCGGAAGTACCGCTTGTGTCGGTCGAAGTATTATCTTCTTTACCATCCTCGCCCGCAACCTCATCTATATCAAGGTCAATCTCGGAATCAGGAACATTCTTGACGGTATCTTTCTTTTTACCGGTCGATCCTGTCTTTACATCCAAGGTAGGTACAACCGTTTCTACCGTCGGCTCTTTCGTAGTGGGAACCTCTGTCGTATCGTCATCGTCATCATCCGTGGGAATCTGTGAATCGGCATACGCAATTGCATAGGTCGAAAAACGTTCCGTTGCAAAGGTTAACATTCCGTTTGCCTTGTCATAGCTTGCATTCACAAAGTCTATTGTTCCGTCATGGAGTCTGAATACCCTGTAGTTTCTGATAAGACTTGCATTCGTAAGTGCAAAGGTGTCAGGCACTTTCAAAGAAACGCTGATGGAAACTCCGGGTTTAGTGATACTCTTTGTAATCGTCGTTCCGTTTTCGGTGACGGACTGATAGAGGCTTGCATCAAAGTAATAAAGCTTGGACACGCCGCTTCCGAGCACTGCACGCGCCTTTGATTCCATGCTGTTTTTGACGTCTTCGTCAAGGCTGTCTATTTCCGAAATTTCAACCCAGACCTTTGCATTTGCTCCGCTTTCTATGGCTGCTTTTTCATCATTTGTAAAGATGCCTGTTGCCGTCGTAAGTTCATTGACTTTATTGTTAAAGAAAGCTTCGGTGCAAACAGGATCGCCTATGATTTCAATTGCAGTCACAACAGTTCCTGCCGATGACCCTCCAGATTCACCGCTTTCGCCTGACTCTCCCGAGCCGCTTGTACCGTTAAGCTTCGGTATGATTTCGTATTGCTTTCTGTCGCAGCCTTCGCAGCTTCTTACTTTACTTCCGGTCTTTTGCTCTGTAGCCTCGCGTAAAGTTTCCCATTCCGACCATTTATGTTCAATCGTGATTTCACTTTCTTCAGTGACCTCATTGTAGTTCTCATCCGTCTTTACGGTAATCTTTGCCAGGTATGAACCGCAGGCTTCCGGAAGGCTATATGAATACGTACTGTCATCGGCAAATTTTTCTTTATACATGACAGTAACATTTGCATCCGACAGACCCCTTGTGTTGGTCGTGGTAAATGTCGGGGCGGTCACCGCACTGCCGTCGTAAGTCTTTGAAACATCGGAAATATCCGTAATGCTTCCCGCAGCCTTTACGACCGTAAGGTTGATAACCGAACTGCCGGGTGCATCGCCCGTGCTCTCCGAATTGTAAACCTCCCCATAAGGATTGTAATTTACCGTAAGTGTGTAGCTACCTGCCTCAAGGCTCTGCAAAAAGTCTTTCTTCAGCACAAGCTTGTCGGCACTGTCTCCGGCCGTACCGATTTCATAGTTTGCACCATTAACCGTCTCCGAGTCTCCGCTTGCGGTCTTTAATGTGATTGAATCAACTGTATTTCCGTGTACGGTGATGCCTGTCGTGAGGTCTTTATCAGACATCTTTACAAAGCTTGCGTCCGTTGAAGCTGTAGCATCTGTATAAACAACGAGTCCTTCGGAATTAATGATGACCGAATTTCCCGCATTGTCCGTAATGCGTGCATAGAGGATGCTCTTGTCGTTTGCATTCATGGAAAAAGAACGATACTCCGTCCATTCTCCGTCCGTCAGATAACTCTCGTCTCCCGAAAGCTTCTTGTACTCAATCTTTGCAACTCCGCTTGTTTCATCATCGGCGTTGATACGCACATCGACCGTATCTTTATAGAAATGTCCGAAAGAAATCGAATGCAGCAGTTCTTTAAAGCTGTTGTCCTTTACCGTAATGGTACCGGTCGGATTGACTGTATCAATCTTAAAACTCTCCGTCTTTACGTCACTGATGTAGCCGGTAGCCGTTTGTTTCAAATAGTATGAGGCTGTCTGTTCTGTTTCCTTTGAATCATTGAAATCAAGAGAAGACGACCAGTTTATTTTATCGGCGGATATCTCATATCCGGTTTCGGGAATCAGTGAAACCGGCGAAACGTACCAGTCATTATCTCCCTTTGTGCCTGATACTGTCATTGAGCCGCTTTTAAGATACGAAATACTCCATTCGAGCCTGCACTCATCTTCTTTATCCGGAAGCTTGTAATTGTCATTGCCAAGTCCGGTTACTGTGGCAGTGTATGAGCCTACGTCTGTGGCAGTGTTTACCGAATTCGTACCGTATGTAATCGTAAACACATCTGCGACGTAATTTCCGTTTCCGTCACTCTCGCCCGGAGCGGCATTTGAGACGTATGCAGTTATGCTCTGTTCCTCGCCTGTATAAGTCAGGTCAGACTGAGACCATCCGAGAATAGCTTCTCTTTGCTTAATATCCGCCTTAGCTTCCGGAGGAACGGTTATTTCATAATTTTCCGAGCAGTGTCCCGTTACCTGCATGTTACTGCTGTTAATGGTTATCTTTTTATCGGTACCGACATTTTTATCTTCAAACGTGCAGGAAAGATTTGAAATCGTAAGGCTGTCGCCGTCTACAATGTCTTCGGTATTAACTGTCGCAGTTACGTAAGCAGTCTTGCTTCCGTCATATTCCTTGTCAGACGCGGTAACCGTTGCTTCAATCTTTTTCTTTGCTATTGTAAACTCGGTCGTAGACTCTTCGGGAAGAGCGTAATTGCCATTGCCAAGGGACGTTACCGTTGCCGTATAATTGCCTGCTTCAGTCTCAACGCCCGCTACGGTAGCCTTTACCTCATCACCGGAAATAATGCTGTTGCTGCCAATCTCCACGCTTGGCACGTGAGGCTCACCGTCATAGTCAAAGGAAGTATTGCTCCAGTTAAGGTTGACGGTTTTCGGACTTATCTTTACTGTTGCGCTTCCCAATGCATCCGCATGGTTATCAGCCGTTATCTTATAAAAAACAGTATACTCACCGGCATCTTTGTACGACGGCATATCGTCTGAATACTCAATTCGACCGCTGACATTCATGATGCCGTAAGTAATCTTTTGACTTTCTTTATCTGTTCCTTCAAGATTAGTTGTCTCGACCGATATGGTATGTTTCTTACCATCATAGGTAACGTCACAGTTTGGAGCGTTTACTTCAATCATGTTTACGCCTATGGTAAAGGTCTGAAGAGCACTTACCTCTTCATAATTGTCATCTTCTTTGACGGTAATTTTTACTACATAGTCGCCGCTCTCGCTCGGAGCAGTTTCAGTATAAGTATCATCGGATTCGCCGACTTTTCTGTACTTAATAGTAACATTGGCATCACTGTCGCCTCTCGTATTGGTCGTTTCGAATGTAGGCGCGGAAACCGCTTCACCGTTCTTATAGGTCTTTGAAATATTGGAAATATTTGTGATGCTTCCCTGTCCCCTTACAACGTTAAGGGTGATTATTGAAGAATTCGGTGCCTCACCTTCACTCTCTCCGGACGTATAGGTTTCACCATAAGGATTGTAATTTACCGTAAGCGTATATTTACCGACAGCAAGCGTCTGCAAATAATCATACTTTAAAACAAGCTTTGTGTTTCCGGCTTCGTCCTTTGAAAGAGCATAGTTACCTGCAGCAACGGTTTCTTCCGGATCTTCACTGTTTGCTGACTTTATGCTGACAGAAGCAATTGTATTATCATTTACGTCAATGTCGGTCATAAGGTCTTTTTCGGACTTCTTTGTAAATGTAGCCGTGGCACTTGCAAGCGAATCGGTATAAACAACGACTCCTGCTGAATTTATAATCGTCGAATTTCCTGCTTTATCCGTAATGCGGGCATAAATCACAGACTTATCATTGGCGGAAATCGTAAAGGGAGCTGTGTATTCAGTCCAGGTTCCGTCTGCATCATATGTGTCGCCTTTATTAACCTTCTGATACTCAATCGTATCGACACCGCTTGTTATATCAGCAGCGGTAATTGTTACCTCTGCATTTTTCTTAAAGAAATACGAGAAAATGTTTTTGCTTTCAGTGAAATTTAAATCACCCTTGGATACGGTAATCGTTCCGGTGGGAACCCCGGTATCAATCTTAAAGTTAAGCGTGCGCCGATCAGTGATGAAACCGTTTGGATCCATCACCCTATATGTAACACTCTGCTCACCCTGATTTTCACAATCAATCGAGCCTTTCCATGTAACACCGTCATCAGTGGAAACCTTATAACCTTCTGTTTCATATCCACCGAGCGTAACCTTTGAAACATAGTAATCGTTGTATCCGACGGACCCTTTTATCAGGTCTGCGCCAATCTCCAGATACTCGATTTTCCATGGTTTACTGTCACTTCCATCACTTGGAAGCACATAGTTTGAATTTCCGAGGTCTGCAATTTCAGCCTTGTACTCACCGACCGCGGTTGCGGTATTGCAGATATTGCTTGCCGTGTCATTCTTATAGGTAATGTTAAATGCGTCACCTTCCGAAGGATTGGTAACGGAAGCTTCAATACTCTGAGCATTTGCGTTATATGTAAGCTCGTCCCCGCCCCAGCTGATTTCAGCTGTCTTTGGCGTAACTGCTGCCGTAAATTCGGTCACATTATATGTGATATTGTAATTCTTAAGTCCGTCCGCAAAGTTTTCACCGTCCATCGAATACTCTGCTCCAGATGTTTCCACCAATACGGGCTTATTCTCGCCCACATTTGCAGAATCCGTATAATACGCGTTTAAGCCTCTGATTGAAACCGTTTCGCTTTCTTTTTTTAGCCCTGTAACGGTATAGTCCTTAATCGAAGCCTGAGTCGTGCCATCGTATACCTTGCTCTCCTCTACAGAAAGAACAACCTCGGCATCCGCTTTTTCTATTCTGACATCCGCAGAGCCTTCCACGGTCTTGTGATTGGCCAGTTCCACCTCATAGTCGACGGTATAGTCGCCGGCTTCGGTAAAGGTCGGAGCCGTTGTCTGTTTCTCTGACCTTGTACCGTCTTCCTTATAATAATAGTAATAAATCGTCGGTGTGAGGTCCTCATCATCCACAGTCACGTTAAGGGTAATCCCGTGAGGCTCTCCGTCATAGACTCCTTCGTAATCCTCAGAAGACACGTGTTCATCTCCGTCTGCAGGTTCTACCGTAAATTTCTGAAGTGCGGTTTTATTCACAGGATTATAGTCATCCGTTTCGCCTACGGTTGCGTACATATAGTAGGTGCCAACCGGAAGTGAACTGGTGGTAAGGTTAGAACTGTCCCAAGCAACGGCATTGGTGCCATCTTCGTTCTCGCTATAATAATAGTGAACAACCGTAGGATTTTCCTCATCATGAGAAATAGTCGGTGTAGGAAGAGTATCCTGCCCATAGGTATAGGCGCCCATGTCCACATGACAATTTCTGTCGGCTTTATTAATCGTAAAGCTCTTTGTAATGGTGGCTCCTCCGAGAGTAATTGTTACATAATAGGTTCCGGCTTTTATCGGTGCCCCACCTTCATGGGCTGCGCCTTCACCGCTTAGAATATTGCCTTCCGAATCTTTCGTATACGGCTGAGTCTTTTGAGTTTTTTCTGCGTCCTTATAAAATACATAAGATGCCGCAGCTTTGGTGACTGCCGTTATTCCGTTTGTTACGGAAATATTCTCCGAAGTGTTATAAGCGTTACCGTCGTATGTATGATTCTTTACTTCATTTACGGTATATTTGAGCGGATTTGTCTTGTAGCCGTTACTGCAGTCTCCCGAACCCACGCAGGTAGCCGTAATGGTATCTCCGGATGCCGCATAGGACCATGAATGGGTATGATTTTGCTTCCAATGAGCGTAAAGAGTAGTATCACCTCCATAGTAACTCATATCATTCATATATGCTCCGCCGGTTCGATCCGTATACCAACCTAAAAAAGTATATCCTGTTCTGTACGGTGTAGGGAAAGCATTCAAAACATAACCGTTATAGTATGTGTTGAGGGCACCTACCGAACAAGTACCGCCGTTCGCATCAAAAGTAACGGTAGCATAGTAATACCAGTAAGCGTAATAATCACGTTGAAGGTAGTGATCAATGCATTGTACTGTAACCATCTGAGGTGTAGTTTTTTTAACATGTGTCTCTAATGTTCTCCCATTATCCCTTAAAATGAAACCATCAGCGCCTACTAAACTGAATCTGTCACTGCTGCCTAATTCAAATACAGCTGTTCCCGTAGTTCCAACATGTAGCCATCCGCCTCCGGAAACCAACCCGGCCGCCGATGCCTCCGTCTTCGGCACCGATATTCCGCCAAGCACTAAAACTATCGCAAGCAAAGCACTGAATATCCTGGTTTTTAAGCTCTTCTTTTCTTTTTTCATAACCTTCTTACCCGCTTTCATATGTAAGTCCATATAAATTCATAAACTAAAAATCTTATGCTTATGGTATCACCATCCCGGTAATAAAATATTAATCTCCCCGCCTTAAAACCTGCCGCTCAAGAAATGCAAATTTGGGGAAAATTGATATATATTTTGCATTTTCGTGCCGGATATGCGATAACTGTATTTAGCTTTTTTTATAAAGGAGACATTTATTTTATGATTTTTGCAATTGTTCTGTTTGCCATTACCTACGTATTGATGCT
>CAZCPW010000041.1:0-8291 GCA_964499925.1 uncultured Lachnospiraceae bacterium | reverse complement strand
CGAAAGAACTTTTGGAGATTGCCTTAAAGGGCTTTGATATCGAATTTACGGATTCCATGCCCGCAAGCTTTACCTGCAACTGTTCAAAGGACAGGTTTGCAAACGGCCTGGCATCTTTGGACAGAAAAGAGATGCAGGAAATGATTTCCGAAGGAAAGACCATCGAGACAAACTGCCGTTTTTGCGGAAAGCATTATTATTTCACTCCCGAAGAGTTAAGGGAGATTGAGTGCAGACGGTAAGATGACACACAATACAATTATAAAAAAGCGTTCCGCCTGCGGAACGCTCGACGTCCGGCGCGGTCGCTTTAGCGACATACACACTGCGTTTAAGTAGCACATGATAAAAGCCCCATCCGGTGCCGGATGGGGTTTTGCTTTGCCTGTCTTAATGTTACTTGCGCCTGGTTTGAGAATAACTGTAAGTAATATTTTTATTCCTCGTAAATATAATCATAAAATTCCATTACATAATCCGGATGCGAGGTATTTGCAAGGATGCAGAAGTAAACCTTATCCGAATAAAAGCAGGGAACCGAAGTGAGTCCCGGAGCATCGGTTACGTCAATCGCAAGGGGATAATTCTCACCGATGACTTCACCGGTTTCGGTATCAATGGGAGTGTGCCAAATTACTTTGTCGCCCAGAGCTTCAAGCTCTTCGTCAGTGAAATAATCCCGAAGATCCGCATACATTTCGCTGTTGAAGTAGATGGCGGCAACATCGCTTTCGCCAAGCACCACGTCTGCCGTACCCGACGCAACGACTGCCATGAATTTCTGTATGCAGGCATAGGTCGTTTCATCATAAGATTCGGTATCGGAGCTGATGTAATAGCTTGAATCAAAGAGCACCTCGTATTTATCGGTATCTATGCCTATCCGCTCGGTGAATTCTTCCTGATCGGGAGTTCCCGCGGCATTTATGAAGATTGCGGTAAATCCGCTGTCCTTTGCAGTCACCATGGTATGAATAAGGCTGAATACGAAGATTCCTATACCGATGATGACAAGCGCCGGAATCCAATAATATCCGACATAATATTTAAACTTGTATTTAAAGCCTTTGTCTTTTATTTTTGCCTGATTTTCCCTGATTTCATCAATTACGGGCATAGTAAAACCTTCTTTCGTTTAGATAACTTCTTTTGCATTATGGTTTAAATTCTTTCTTTAGTCAATTGACGGCTTATAAAGAATTCTAAACATTTCGTGAAAAATAAAAATATTCCCTTAAAAGAGGTTTTTCTTTCTCCGGAATTTTGCTATAGTTAAGGAAGCATTTTTCAGGAGGTTTCTATGAACAGCGATTCTTATATCGAATGCATGGTGAAGAGGCGCACGCCCGGCTACCAGCTTTTTCTTAAATATCTTTTAATCGGTCTTACGATTGTTGCGGGACTTGCCTGCTTCCTCTTCGGAGTTTATGCCTTCGTCGTAGCCGTTATTTTCGGTGTTGCGGCATACTTTTTCAATATCCACATCGATGTCGAATACGAATATCTTTATCTGGATAAAGAAATTACGGTTGACAAGGTCATGCACAAAGAAAAGCGTAAGAGAGTAGCTACTTACGAACTTTCAAAGATTGAAATCATGGCGCCCATCAAGTCGTATCGTCTTGACGGCTACAAGAATCGTCAGGTAAAGACCGTGGATGTATCGAGCAATACGGAATCAATGCCCGACAAGAGATATGTGTTCTTCTACAACGGGGATCAGAAGGTTATCTTTGAACCAAGCGATGAGCTTACGGCTCTCTTAAAGAAGTTGGAGCCTTGGAAGGTATATACCGATTGACAAGGGTAGATACTTGTGTTAAATTTTAGAGCAAAAAATTAAGCATTCTGCTTGCGGAATGCATGCGCCGAGCGCGGTCGCTTGCGACATATACCTTTCGTGCAAGTGTGCATCTTAGGCACGTAGTGCCTTTTTTAACTAAACAGGAGATTGCATTGCAATTTCCTGTTTAGTTAAAAAACTGTCGGCACATTTCCGGCAGTTTATTGCTATAAAGGGCTGTGATTTTTATAATTTAAGGAGGACATGAATTTGAGTCAGATTATCGGCGAAGGTATTACTTTTGATGATGTGCTGTTGGTTCCTGCGTACTCTGAGGTTATTCCCAATCAGGTTGACGTTTCTACCTACCTCACCAAGAAGATTAAACTTAATATTCCCGTAATGAGTGCCGGCATGGACACGGTTACGGAACATCGCATGGCAATTGCCATGGCAAGACAGGGCGGTATCGGAATTATCCACAAGAATATGTCAATTGAGGCTCAGGCCGATGAGGTTGACAAGGTTAAGAGGTCTGAAAACGGGGTAATTACCGATCCTTTTTCTTTATCCCCGGAACACACACTAAAGGATGCGGACGAACTGATGGGTAAGTTCAGAATTTCCGGCGTTCCGATTACGGAGGGAAAGAAGCTCGTAGGTATCATTACCAACCGTGACCTTAAATTCGAAACGGATTTTACAAAGAAGATAAGAGACTGCATGACAAGCGAAGGCTTGGTCACTGCAAAAGAAGGCATTACCCTTGAGGAAGCAAAGCAGATACTTGCCAAGGCAAGGAAGGAAAAGCTTCCGATTGTGGACGATGACTTTAATTTAAAGGGTCTCATCACCATAAAGGACATTGAGAAGACTATCAAATATCCTCTTGCGGCAAAGGATGAGCAGGGAAGACTTCTCTGCGGTGCGGCTGTAGGCATCACGGCAAACTGCCTTGAAAGATGCGAAGCACTTGTAAAGGCTCATGTCGATGTGGTAGTGCTTGATTCGGCACACGGACATTCGGCAAATGTCATCAGATGCGTGAAGATGATAAAGGAAAAGTTCCCGGATCTTCAGGTAATTGCCGGAAACGTTGCTACGGGAGAGGCTACGAAGGCTTTGATCGAAGCAGGCGCAGATGCGGTTAAGGTCGGAATCGGCCCCGGTTCCATCTGTACGACACGTATCGTTGCAGGAATCGGTGTTCCTCAGGTAACCGCCATCATGGACTGCTACAAGGCAGCCAAGGAGTACGGTATCCCGATTATCGCCGACGGCGGTATCAAGTATTCGGGTGAAATCACAAAGGCAATTGCCGCAGGCGGAAATGTCTGCATGATGGGTTCGATGTTTGCAGGCTGCGATGAAGCACCCGGCGACTTTGAACTGTTCCAGGGACGTAAGTACAAGGTTTACAGAGGCATGGGCTCCATTGCCGCCATGGAAAACGGTTCGAAGGACAGATATTTCCAGACAGATGCAAAGAAGCTTGTTCCCGAAGGTGTTGAAGGACGTGTTGCCTACAAGGGAAGCGTCGAAGACACCATCTTCCAGCTGATGGGCGGTCTCCGCTCAGGTATGGGATATTGCGGTTGCAAGACTGTCGAGGAGCTTAAAGAAAACGGAAAGTTCATGAAGATTTCGGCAGCAGCCTTACGTGAATCACATCCTCACGATATTCACATCACAAAAGAAGCCCCGAACTATTCGTCTGATAATGTGTGAGAGTGTCGTCCGATTTAAGCGAGTCTTTATATCACCCCGGAGAAAATCTCCGGGGTTTTTCATTGTAAACCCATGAAAACGTTTCCAAAACTACTTCTTGCGTGCAAAGTAGCCTCTATGCTACAATATTTAGCGAAAACGATTGAGGTTATTGGTTGTGGAAATTGGTATTAACAAAGGTTCAAACGGTGCTGTTTCGAATATTGATATAGATGTCTGCATCTTGGAACGCATAGCGGCAAGGTACAGTAATGTCGCAAATATTTATGTATACGCCGTCGATGCGGCAGGCGAAATGATTTGCGAGAAGACCGGAGACAGTGCCGATTACAGACGCTTGAACGAGCTAATCGGCGAAGATGTGGTAAACGCAGTTTACGAAAGAGTTACATCCGACGATTTGGAAGTTCAGGCAATAGAAGACACGTGCATACCCAATATTAAGGTGGCAGGTGTCTCGCTTCACGTTAAGGGAAATGCTTTAATTACCTGGATTATTGCGGGAATTTTCAGTGACGGAGAGCTCATAAAGCTGCCGGGTGCGGTTTTGCCGCTTGAGTTTTCACGTGTTACGACCTTAAAGTCATTCAGCGACTCAATGGATATCATTCGTGACGTGACTGAGCTCATCATCGAGTCGAAGCTTTCGGTTGAGAGTGCCGAGGCTGAAAGCAGAAGATCCAAATTCTCCGAAGAAGAGACAAAGGCTTCGCTTAAACGTGCAGAGGCTGTGTCTGAAATAGTGCAGTTACTTGAATCCTCCGATGCGATAGAGGTCATCATGAATATGCTCCTAAAGCAGGTGGGGACCTACCTTGATATTTCGGGAGCTTATATTGCCAGAGTCAAGGGTCGTACGGAATATTGCGACATTGCAGCCGAATGGTACAACACGGGAGTGATTCCGTATTTTGAAAGACAGATGGGGCAGAAGCGTGCAAGATTCATGTATCTTGACAAGCCCGTTGTGATTTCCGGAGATACCGATACGGACGAAGCCGATAAGGCTTTTATGGACGATATCAATGCCGCGGCTCTTTGCTCGATACCGATTATGATAAACGGTAAGCCTTCAATGTATGCCTGCTTTGCGGATTCGGATATAAATCGCAGATGGTCGACTTACGATATTAAGTTTATTTATGATTCGATAAAGATTCTTCAAAGCATCATCACAAAGCGTATTCAGAAAAATTCCCTGGCAAGCTCCTATGCTTCTTTGGAAGCAATTTTGGATAACGTCGGAAGCGCAATTTATGTGCGCGATATCGAAACCGGAACGGCACTTTTCGCAAACCGCATTTTAAAGAACTATTTTACAACGGAACTTGCGACCGGAAAGCTTGACGATTTGTTTGACAGCGCATTGCCGGTAAGCCGTGACAGCGGCATTTATGAAGTCTTCCATGCGGAGAAAAACAAATGGTATGACCTGCATTACACGTACATCAATTGGGTGGACGGCAGGAAGGTTTCTTTATGCGCGGCTTACGATGTTACGGACAAAAAGAACTACCAGAAGCGTATCGAGCAGCAGTCCTACACGGACTTTTTGACGGGACTTTATAACCGTTTGTGCTGCGAGAGAGACCTTGCAATGCATATAGACAGTGCGAAGAGTTCGGGTACGAAGGGCGCCCTTCTTTATCTGGATTTGGACGACTTTAAACATATTAATGACGGACTCGGGCATCAGTACGGCGATATACTGTTAAAGGCAATTTCACATTCCCTGACGCGTATCGAGGGCATCAAGAATACCTGCTACCGTATGGGCGGCGATGAATTCGTCATCATCATCCCTCCGCAGAGTTACAATACCTTCAGGGATATAGTCAGTCAGATAGAGGATATATTTTCAAAACCGTGGTATCTTAAGGATGCGGACTATTACTGCACCATGAGTATGGGAGTCGTTGAATTCCCCGACATGGGCGAGAATGTTCAGGACCTTATCAAAAAGGCCGATTTTGCCATGTATGAGGCGAAGAAGGACGGCAAGAACCGCGTAACCGAGTTTTCAAACGATTACACGACGGCTTCGAACGAGCGACTCGGCATGGAAAAGAACATGCGTGAGGCAATGCTTGAAGGTTACAAGGAGTTTGAGGTTTACTATCAGCCGATTATCGATATTACGGCAGGAAATAAGTGTATCGGTGCCGAGGCCCTGATTCGTTGGAATTCGTCGGAGCTTGGCTTTGTGGGACCGCAGGAGTTCATTCCCTTGGCAGAGTATTTGGGACTTATCAATCCCATCGGGAACCACGTCTTAAAGACGGCTTGCCTTGAATGCGATAAATGGAACAAGTCGGGTCATCCGGATTATAAAGTAAACGTAAATCTTTCCGTCGTGCAGCTTCTTCAGCCGGACATCGTCGAAACGGTTGGGGCAACGATTAAAGAAACCGGCATTAACCCTAAAAACCTTACTTTGGAGGTTACGGAAAGCCTTGCCATAAACGATATGGAACGCATGGTAAAGATTTTGGAGGGTATCAAGGCGTTGGGCGTAAAGATTGCCCTTGATGACTTCGGAACGGGTTATTCGTCGCTAAAGCACATCAGAGAGATTCCTTTTGACGTGATAAAGGTCGATCAGTGCTTTGTAAGGGATTTGTCGGAAGATGCTTATTCCCAGGCATTTGTCAAAATGGTTGCGGAGCTTGCCGAGACGATAGGCGTCAGCGTTTGTGTCGAAGGAATCGAAACCGACAAGCAGTTAAAGGCTCTTTCGGGCATGAAAGTTAAGATGATTCAGGGCTACTATTTTGACAGACCCATGCAGCACGAAGTTTTTGAAGAAAAATACGTTAACTGACGTGTGTTACCATTAAGTATCTATCGGAGGTATATAAATGGCAGACGGAATTTTATCCGGACTTGAATCCTTTGGTCTTGGCGGGCTTGAGGGAATGAGTCTTTTTGAAGATGATAAAAAGAAAGAAGAAGGCGGAGCGGCGAAGCCTGTCGAACTTACCGAAAAGGACTTCCTGCTTGATAAAACGGTCAAATGCCCTTTATGCGAGTATGAGTTTAAGACACGTGCGGTTAAGGGCGGCAAGGCAAAGCTCATCGGCACGGATCTTGATTTCAGACCGCATTATAAAGAACTTGATATCGTAAAGTATGATGTCATTATGTGCCCTGTGTGCGGATATACCGCACTTACGAGGTATTTCCCCACACTCCTTCAGATGCAGGGAAAGCGCATCAAGGAAAAGATTTCAATCAACTTCAAGGAGCAGACTGAGTTTCCGGAGACCTTTACCTACGATCAGGCGCTCGAACGCTACAAGATGGCTCTTGCAAATGCCGTTGTCAAAGGTTCAAAGGCAAGTGAGAAGGCTTATATTTGCCTGAAGGCTTCCTGGATATGCAGAGGCAAGTGCGAGGAAATCACGGACAAGTCACCCGACTATGCAAAGTTTAAGGCTATGGAAAAGGAATTTACCAAGAACGCCTATGAAGGCTTTGTAAATGCCGTTGCAAAGGAAAGCTTTCCTATGTGCGGAATGGACGAGACCACGGTAAACTACCTGCTTGCAGTACTCGGTTACATGACCGGACACTTGGACGTATCCCAGAAGATGATAGCACTCATCCTGCAGTCAAATACCGCAAATCCCCGCATGAAGGATAAGGCACGCGACTTAAAGGAACAGGTTCTTAAAAAATTAAAGGCAAAGGGTTGACATAGCCGGTAAAATTTTATAAATTACGTTTGTAGTCTATATGACTGACGGAAGTGGAATTGACCACGGGAAGTATAGATGATTGCAGCCGACCGTCTGGGCAGATAAGCTCAGATTGTCGGCTTTTTGCATTTTATTAAGACTAAGCCGGCTTTCTCAAAAGACTAATTTTTTTCAGATGCGCCGACCATTCCGGCGAGCCCATTAAGGCAAGAATCGTGTTCGGGTACGGCCTCCACGATTCTTAGGTCTCACCTCCATGGCGCATAAAAGAAAAAATTATGTCTTTTTCGAAATCCTGCGTAGGTTTCTAAAATTGAAAGGAGACGATATGAAAATTTACGACCTAAAGAACCTTCTTAAGACAAATGAATATCCGGGACGGGGAATTGTGATTGGCAGGTCCGAGGATGGAAAGAAGGCTGTAATTGCTTACTTTATAATGGGAAGAAGTGTTAATTCAAGGAACCGTGTTTTTGTCGAGGACGGCGAGGGCATCAGGACCGAGGCTTTTGATCCTTCGAAGATGAGCGACCCTTCATTGATTATTTATGCACCTGTGAGGGTGTTCGGTTCGCACACGATTGTTACCAACGGCGACCAGACCGACACCGTTTACGACGGTTTGAGGGCGGGAAAGTCTTTTGATGCGGCTTTAAGAACCCGTGAATTCGAGCCCGACGACCCTAACTTCACACCCAGGATTTCCGGAATACTTCACTTTGAAGACGGCAAGTTTTCTTATGAAATGAACATTTTAAAGTCAAATAACGGCGACGGAAGCGCATGCAACCGTTATAACTTTTACTATGACAATCCCCGCGTTTCGGAAGGCAGATTCATTCACACCTACATGCATGACGCAAGTCCCCTTCCGAGCTTCGAAGGCGAGCCTTGGACAGTTCATATAAAGGGCGACATCGATTCCTTTACAGAGGAAATCTGGGAGAGCTTAAACTTCGAAAATAAGGTTTCTTTATTCACGCGTTTCGTGGATTTGGAAACAGGCAAATGGGAAACAAGAATTATCAACAAGAATTGTTAAGGAGAGAAAGATGAACGAAATTCAGTTAAAGTACGGATGC
>CAZCPW010000040.1:0-8414 GCA_964499925.1 uncultured Lachnospiraceae bacterium | reverse complement strand
GTACTTTCCTTAGACAGTATATTAGCACATGAACTTATGTTCGCACAATACCTTTTATACTTTTTGCAAGCAGGTATTTTGTGGTATAGTTTTATTTGATGAGCGATTCAACGGAAATAATGGAATTTCATAAGCAGCACTTTGACAGCATTCAGGCACTCAGGGGGATTGCCTGTTTATTTGTGATGCTTCAGCATATCAGGTTTATTTATGTCGGCGCTTTCGGCGTGGACGTTTTTTTCTGCATCAGCGGTTTTATGGCGATGTTTACGACCTATTCGGACACAAGCTGCTTTTTAAGGAAACGTCTCATCAGGATACTTCCGTTATATTATCTTGTGACTTTTATTACATATTTTGCCTACCTTTATAAACCGGAACTCTTTGCATCCACGAATGCAAATTTGATGAGTTTGGTAAAAAGCCTTTTATTTATACCCTTCGACATAGGAGACGGGGTCATCCAGCCGCTTGTCAGGGTCGGGTGGACATTAAACTGCGAGATGCTTTTTTATCTTTTGTTTTTCCTTTCTTTTAAGATCAGTCATAAATATCGCGGGCTGATTGTTTCCGTGATGCTTTCATGCCTTGCTGCATTTAAACCTTTGCTTGAAAGATGGGTTTCTCAGCTTGACGATGGTTTAAAATCGGAACTTACGCCGATTGTTTCTTTTTACTTTAATCCCATAATGCTTGAATTTGCATTGGGCGTCTTGGCTTATTATGCAGTCTTAAAACTATATATACGGATAAAGAACACTAAAAATAAAAGCCTTTGTTACATTTCCTGTTTCTTTATCCCGATTAACATTTGTCTTATGATAATTCTTACGTTTAAGGGAAGTGTTGACGGTATATACAGGGTGTTGAATTGGGGAATTTTAGCTTTCTTTCTGCTGATTTTTACTGTGATTGCGGGAATACACGTGAAGGCTTTAAAACCGCTTGTTTTTGTCGGAAATATAAGTTTTTCGCTATACCTCGTCCACTATTATCCGATAACTATTCTTGACAGGATGGTATTTGATTTTTCGACATTCAGTCTAAGGTCTTTATTGGGTGTAATCTTAAGCTTTGCGCTCTGTATCGTGTTGGCTTATGTTACGTGGTTTGCTGTAGAAAAAAAGCTTTCCGGAAAGCTTAAAAGACTTATTCTTAAACAGCAATAAATCTTGACTATTTATTTTAGCTTACCTATAATGAATTCGGGTATGCAAGCGACGCAGACTGCAAGGATTGCATACCACACTTATTTTTGGAGCTTAATATGATAAAAAGCATGACAGGCTTCGGTCGTGGTGAATATGCGGACGAAAATCGTAAGTTCACGGTTGAGATTAAGTCCGTAAACCACAGATATCTTGATATGGCCATCAAGATGCCCAAGAAGCTTAATTTTTTCGAGTCCGCAATCAGGAATGAGCTTAAGAACAGCATTCAGCGCGGAAAGGTCGATGTTTTCATTACTTATGAGGACTACACCGAGAATAACGTCGGGATCAAGTATAATCGTGACGTTGCGGAAGAGTATTTAAAGTACTTGAAGCAGATGTCAGAGGAGTTTAATCTTGATTGCGATGTAAGGGTTTCAACCCTTTCAAGATATCCCGAAGTCTTTACGATGGACGAAACGGAAGTTGATGAGGATGAGATTTGGGCAGGCCTTCAGAAAGCAATCAAGGCTGCGGCAGAGAAGTTTGTCGATACCCGTATTAAAGAGGGTGAGAATCTCAGAGAAGATTTGATTTGCAAGCTTGATGACATGCTTTCACATGTAGCCTACATAAAGGAGCGCGCACCCGAGATTATTGCGGAGTACAAGGCAAGCCTTACCGAGAAGGTTAAGGAACTTTTGGGTGATACCAAGGTTGATGAGGCAAGGCTTCTAACCGAGGTCACGATTTTTGCCGACAGAGTCTGCATAGATGAAGAAATCGTCAGACTTACGAGCCATATCGAGACTACAAAGAAGACTTTGATCGACGGCGGAAGCATCGGAAGAAAGCTTGATTTCATCGCTCAGGAGATGAACAGAGAGGCAAATACGATTCTTTCCAAGGCAAACGATCTTGCCACAAGCGATCATGCCATTGAATTAAAGACCGAGATTGAAAAGGTCAGGGAACAGATTCAGAATATTGAATAAGGTGAATACATGGACGGTTTATTGATTGTAATGTCGGGGTTCTCGGGGGCCGGCAAGGGTACTTTACTTAAAAGCGTCATGTCGCAGTATGACAATTATGTATTTTCTGTTTCAATGACTACGAGAAGCCCGCGAGAAGGTGAGGTTGACGGAAAAGATTATTTCTTTGTGGACAGACAGACCTTTGAAAAGACGATTGAAGAAGACGGGCTTGTCGAACATGCCGAGTACTGCGGAAATTATTACGGAACTCCGAAGGCTTACATAGAGCGAAAGCTTAAAGAGGGCATGAATGTCATCCTTGACATAGAAGTCATGGGAGCCACACAGATTAAAAAGAAATTTCCTAATGCCCTGATGATATATGTGGTGCCGCCTTCAATAGAAATTTTGAGGGAGCGCCTCAGTAAGAGAGGGTCGGAGACCAAGGAAGTAATTGACAAGAGGTTACTTAAGGCCAAGGAAGAATGTGAGTATATTTCGGATTACGAATATATCATCGTGAATGACGACCTTGAGGAAGCAAAGAAAAAGTTTATAAACATTGTGGACACCGCAAGACAGGCGGTTTTCAGAAACAATGATTTCATAAATGAACTAAAACAAGAATTGGAAAGCGTATAAAGGAGATTATTATGTTACATCCGTCATATTCAGATTTGATGAAAGTAGTAAACAGTGAGGTTGAACCCGGCGAAGCAAAGGTTGTTAACAGCCGTTATTCGATCGTAATGGCAACAAGCCGCAGAGCACGACAGATTATTGCGGGCGATGCACCTTACATCGACAATGCGGAAGGCAGAAAGCCTTTGAGCATTGCAGTTGATGAATTGAATGAAGGAAAGATAAAGATCATCAGCGACGAAGAGGACTGAGTCTTGACTCTATGGGAGATGCCGTTCGCATTTCCCTTTTTTACTATATAGGAAATTGCTCCGCAATCCCCTATATAGCAAAAAAGGCACTACGTGTAGGTTTGCGCACTCGCACGATAGGCATGTGTCGCTGACGCGACCGCGCCAGACGACGAGCGTTCCGTAAACGGAACACTATTTTACTCTATATAATTTATAGGTAGTGATTATGAAGATTTTTTTTGTATCTTTAGGCTGTGACAAAAATCTTTGTGATTCCGAGATGATGCTCGGAACCCTTGCCAAAGAAGGCTTTGAGATTACCGACGATGAAAATGAAGCAGATGTTTGTGTGGTAAACAGCTGCTCATTCATATCGGATGCCAAAGAAGAAAGCATAAATACTCTGATAGAGCTGGGGCGGCTTAAAGAGACAGGCAGGCTTAAAGGCTTGGTCTGCACCGGCTGCCTTGCGGAGCGTTACGGCAGAGAGATTCGCGAAAGCCTTCCCGAAGTAGACTGTATCGTCGGGACAATGGCAATCGATGAGATTGTTAATGCGGTAAATTCCGCTTATAATGGTGAAAGGAAAGATTTCCTAAAGCCGATAGACGGTAGCCTCATTTGCGGACTTCCGAGACTTCTTACAACCGGCGGGCATTATGCGTATTTAAAGATAGCGGAAGGCTGCAACAAGCATTGTACGTATTGCGCGATTCCGTCGATGAGAGGAAAGTTTAGGTCGGTTCCCATGGAGGTCCTTTTAAAGGAAGCTTCGGAGCTCACCGAAAGAGGCGTTAAAGAGCTTATAATCGTAGCTCAGGAATCAACTTTATACGGCGTTGACTTGTACGGAAGCAAAAAGCTTCATGAACTTTTACATAAGCTTTCCGAAATTGAAGGAATTAAGATAATACGTGTTCTATATTGCTATCCCGAGGAAATCACGGATGATTTGATCTGTGAAATTAAGAATAACGGCAAGATAGCAAAGTATTTGGACATTCCCACTCAGAGCGGTTCCGACAGAGTCCTTAAGAGGATGGGCAGGAACACTACCAAGGCGGAGCTTCTGAACCTTATTAAAAAGCTCAGGTCGGAGATCCCCGATATCTGTTTAAGGACGACGCTTATTTCGGGATTTCCGGGCGAAACTCATCACGATTTCAAGGAAACCCTGGATTTTGTGAAAAAGGCTTCTTTTGACAGACTCGGTGTATTTGCCTATTCAAGGGAAGAAGGCACGGCAGCGGCAAGGATGGACGGCCAATGTCCCGAGTTTATAAAGAAACACAGAAGAGATGCGATAATGCGCACCCAGCAGGCGATTTCTTTTGAGAAAACGGCCGGCAAGGTCGGAAAGAAGTTTGATGTATTTGTCGAAGGCAGGATGCCGGAAGACAATGTCTACGTCTGCCGCACGTATATGGATGCACCGAATGTTGACGGATTTTTGTTTCTTGAAACATCGAGGGAACTTATGTCCGGAGATATTATAAATGCCACGGTTACCGGGGCGAAAGAATATGATTTGACGGGGGTACCTACAGATGAATTTACCGAATAAGCTGACCATGTTAAGAGTATTTATGATTCCGATTTTTGTTTTCTTTTTTCTGGCAACTTTTATTCCGTATCACAGCTACATTGCTCTGGGAGTATTTATAGTAGCAAGCCTTACGGATCTGCTTGACGGAAAAATCGCAAGGAAAAAGAACCTTGTTACGAATTTCGGAAAGTTTATGGATCCGCTTGCGGATAAGCTTTTGGTGGTGAGTGCGCTTCTTTGTCTGCTCGTGGTAGACGACGGCTCGAGAATGTGTTCAAACCAGATTATAGGTTTGATAGCGGTTCTTATTATCGTCGGAAGAGAGTTTATAAT
Organism: uncultured Lachnospiraceae bacterium; assembly: GCA_964499925.1. Classification (GTDB taxonomy): domain Bacteria; phylum Bacillota; class Clostridia; order Lachnospirales; family Lachnospiraceae; genus UBA1258. The sequence goes on along the minus strand of CAZCPW010000040.1, from coordinate 3,532 downwards.
AAGCGGATTCAGACTTGTGGCAAGTGATGCGGGAATCGTAATCGCGGCATCGATGTGGGGCAAGTTCAAGACCGCAACGACGATGGTTGCAATCTGCTTTATGCTTGTGGTAAAGGAGCTCCCCATACTCAAGGACGTTACGATGATTCTGTTCTGGGTGGCAGTTACCCTTACAATCGTGTCGCTTACGGATTATTTGATAAAGAACAAAGCCGTAATGGCCGATGCTTTTTCAAAGAAAAAGGAAGAAAATACAGATGTCCAATAAGAAAATCGTTGAGATTATAAGCGTCGGTACAGAGCTTTTGCTTGGAAACATTGTAAATACCAATGCTGCATTCCTTGCCGGGGAATGTGCCCGCTTGGGATTGTATTCCTACTATCAGACTGTGGTGGGAGACAATAAAGAAAGACTTTTAGGCGCCATAAAAACTGCACTTTCAAGAGCCGATATCGTGATCCTCGGCGGAGGCTTAGGACCCACAGAGGACGATCTTACAAAAGAAACGGCCTGTGAGGCAGTAGGCGTCAATCTGACAATGCATGAAGAAAGCATGCTTGCAATGGTTGAATATTTTAAGCTTAAGGGACTTGAGCTTACGAGCAATAATTATAAGCAGGCTCTGATGCCCGAGGGCGGTATAGTACTTAAGAACCATAACGGAACCGCACCGGGAGCCATTATTCAGTATGAGGATAAACATATTATTCTTTTACCCGGCCCTCCGAACGAGCTTGTTCCCATGTTTAAAGAAGAAGTTGTTCCTTACCTTCGGAAGCTTTCCGATACCGTTTTTGTTTCAAAGACGGTAAAGATTGTGTCGGTGGGTGAGAGCATTCTCGAAACCCGTATTAAGGATTTGATTGATGCTCAGACAAACCCTACGATTGCTACCTACGCAAAGACAGGCGAGGTGCATGTACGCATAACGGCGGAGGGTAAGGATACCGATACTGCGTTAAAGCTTATAGATCCTTATGTTTCCGCACTGAAGGAACGATTCGGCGATTGCGTTTACGCGGTTGTATCGGATGATGACGATGAAATGGATTTGCCTTCAATGGTAGCTGTTTTGCTGGCATCAAAAGGCTACACGGTCAAGACCGTTGAATATGCTACCGACGGTTTGCTTTCACAAAGTCTTGCGGACATCAAACTTTCGTCGGAGATTTACAAAGGCGGAATCGTTGTAAACTCCAAGAAGGCTTTAAGAAAGCTTGCGGGAGTCAAGAAATCAGTTATCGAAAAGTACGGCCCGGTAAGCCGTGAAACCGCTCTTGAAATGGCCGTTGCCAAAGAAAATTCTTTAAATACCGAGGTGACGCTTTCGCTTTGCGGTGATACCGACAATGAAGATTCAAATCCGGTTTACGTCGCTGTTTTGATTAAGGACAAAACCTTTGAAAAAGAGTTTCATTTTAAAGGCGGAGCCGGGAAGATTAAGCAATCTGCGGTAAATGCGGCACTTGTTTTCTTAAGAGAGTGTTTGATGAAACTTAAATAAAAGTACAGAAAAGAGGATGTGCAAAAGTGCATCCTCTTTTAATCTAACGGAAAATTCTTATGGAATCTTTTTAAAGTGCTTGAAATATTAAACTTCCTGCTTTACAATCGTTTCATATTAATCGTTTATGTGAATCTTTTTCGGAATACCGAAGTCATGAAATCTTTTTGTTTCCTAAATTTTTGCTGTAAATATGGTTGGAATAAGTTATTTATTCTGTCATAATTGTTGTGTAAAAATGTTATACAATAAGTGAATAAAATTCGTTGACAAAAACGAACAAATGTTTTAACATACTAATGAACACATGTTCTGAGAGGAGTTATCTAATGGAAAAAGACGAAAAGCTGCGAGCACTTGATGCCGCACTCGGTCAAATTGAGAAACAGTTCGGTAAGGGCGCCGTTATGAGACTCGGCGATCCTGCTTCACAGATGAACGTAGAGACTATTCCGACGGGATCTTTAAGCCTGGATTTGGCTTTGGGATTGGGCGGTATTCCAAAGGGGCGTATTGTTGAAATATACGGACCCGAATCTTCCGGTAAGACAACGGTTACACTTCATATGATTGCGGAAGTTCAAAAGCGCGGAGGTATTGCGGGCTTTATCGATGCCGAGCATGCGCTTGATCCGGCTTATGCAAAGAATATCGGAGTTGATATTAATAATTTATATATTTCCCAGCCGGACAACGGTGAACAGGCTCTTGAAATTACGGAGACCATGGTTCGTTCCGGCGCTATAGATATTGTGGTTGTCGACTCGGTTGCAGCACTTGTTCCGAAGGCTGAAATTGACGGTGACATGGGCGATGCGCATATGGGCTTGCAGGCACGTCTTATGTCGCAGGCTTTGAGAAAGCTTACGGCCGTTATTTCAAAGTCAAACTGTACGGTTGTATTTATCAACCAGCTTCGTGAAAAATTAGGCGTTATGTTCGGTAATCCCGAGACCACTACCGGTGGACGTGCTCTTAAATTCTATGCATCCGTGCGTCTTGACGTACGTAAGGTTGAGTCATTAAAGCAGAACGGTGAGGTAATAGGTAACCGTACCCGCATCAAGGTCGTTAAGAACAAGGTTTCACCTCCGTTTAAGGAAGCTGAGTTTGATATCATGTTCGGTGAAGGCATATCCCATGCCGGCGACGTTCTTGACTTGGCGGTAAATGATGACATTGTCAATAAGAGCGGTGCCTGGTTTGCTTACAAGGGCAATAAAATCGGCCAGGGTCGTGAAAATGCCCGCAATTATTTAAAAGAGAATCCCGAGCTTTTGTTTGAAATAGAGCAGCAGGTTAGGGAGAAACACGGACTTCCCACGGAAGAGGCACTTCCAAATGCTGATTGAGTCTCTTACCGATTCGGGTAACAAGAAGAGTATTGTAAAGCTTGATAACGGTGAAAGCTTTTCTCTTTACAAAGGTGAGGTAAGACTTTTAAAGCTTAAGGAGGGAGCAGAGCTTTCACCGGCTGCATATGAGCAGATTATGACCGTTATCTTACCGAAACGCGCAAAGCTCAGGGCTATGAATCTTTTGAAGGTTCGCCCGTACTCCGAATACGATTTGACGAGAAAGCTAAAGGACGGCGGTTATCCGGAAAGTGTGATTTGCAATGCGATTGATTACGTCAAGAGTTACGGCTACATAAATGACGATGATTATGCCTTAAATTTTATAAAGACCTATTCCGGCAGGAAGAGTAAGAAAGAAATTTACAATATGCTTTCAATGAAGGGTATCAAAAAAGAAACGGCAGATGCCGTTTTCGACTCAATTGATGCATCTGCGGACAGATATCCGGATGAAGCCTTCGATGAAAGCGAGATTATTTACAAAGCCCTTATTAAAAAGGGCGCCACAGGGAAAGAACCTTACGAAGACAGGCAAAAACTCTTTGCTTATTTTTACAGGAGAGGGTTTGGAACCGATGCAATTTACAAGGCTTATGAAAGGCTAAGTGAATGTGACTTGACATAACTGCCGTTTTTGTATAAACTTGATATGTTGCGATAAAGCTGAAT
>CAZCPW010000039.1:0-8558 GCA_964499925.1 uncultured Lachnospiraceae bacterium | reverse complement strand
CAATTAAGGTTGCAGGTATGTGCAACGTGAAGGCAGAGAGCCTTTATTACGTTTCCCGAACGCTCTTTAAAGGTTCCCGCAAGGTTTTCATAGGTATCCTTTGTGAAAAGCTTTCCGGCATTCTTTAAGGACTCGACATCTTCAATGCACGCTTCAAGATCCTCTCTTGTAACATCTTCCCTGTCGGAATATTTCTTTAACATGGCATCTATGATTTCATCCTTGGAGGAATTCTCATACATCCCGATGATATCGTAGGCTACGTCATCCACCGAATGAACGGAGCCCGAACAGGTGTCAAGGACTATGTTGTAGCCGTTAAGCTTGTATTGATGCAGCATTTTCTTTCTCCTAAATAAAATTGCTTCTATCTCATTTTTCTATATAGGGAATTTCCATGAAATTCCCTATATAGAAAAAGCCGTCTTATAAAATAAGACGGCATTACAAGACACTTAATAATTACTTTGTCTCATTCTCGCACTTCTGATTGGCAACACCGCAGCTTGTCTTGCATGCTGACTGGCAAGAAGTCTGACACTCACCACAGCCACCGTTCTTAGCGCTTTCACAAAGGTTACGAGTTTCAAGAGTTTTAATTCTTTCCATTTTTAGTCTCCTTGTGCGATTTGAATTATTCCTGTACATAAGGTAACAAAGCGATGTGACGTGCACGCTTGATAGCAACTGTCAATGCTCTCTGGTGCTTTGCACAAGTACCGGTAATTCTTCTGGGAAGAATCTTGCCGCGCTCTGATACAAATCTCTTTAACTTAGCTGCGTCCTTGTAGTCGATTGCATTGTCCTTACCACAAAATGCGCAAACTTTCTTTCTCCTGCGGATGACACCTCTTCTTCTCATAGGTGCATCTGACTTATCGCCTTTATCGGCTTTATTGTATGCCATTTTAACTTACCTCCTATTAACGATTGGGCATTCCGAAGGGAAGTTCCTCGTCCATTCCGTCGTCCGGAATATTCAAAAATCCTTCGTCTGCCGCCTGAGGAGCATAAGAACTGCCGTTTCCGCCCCCGTTAGAGCTTGCATTCTTGCTCTCGGCAAATTCCTGGTCCTCTGCAACAACATCCGTTGTGTAAACCTTAACGCCATCTTTATTGGTGTAACTTCCGGTCTGAATCCTTCCGGATACTACGACCTTCGTCCCCTTGTGAAGATACTTTTCAGCAAATTCTCCGGACTTTCCGAATGCGACAATACTGATAAAATCAGCTGTCTGACCTTCGGCATTGCTCCTGCCCCTGCGGTCTACCGCAAGTGTATATCTGGCAATCGCCATGGAGCTGTCGCCCTGGGAATATCTCACATCGGGATCCTTAGTCAACCTACCCATAAGAATAACTTTATTCATATATTATAATTCTCCTTACTACTGCTCGTCGGTACGAACGATCAAGTATCTGAGAACGTTGTCCATAATGCGAACACGGCTCTCGAGTTCTTCGGGAGCAGATGTCTCTGCATCGAACTGGATGAAATAGTAGAAAGCTTCCTTCTGCTTAAGAATCTCGTAAGCTAATCTCTTCTTACCGGCTTCTTCAACATTTGTAACTTTACCACCGAATCTCTCGATTAAAGCCTTGTTCTTCTCGACAACAGCGGCTCTTTCATCGTCCTCGATTTTCGCACTGACAACAAGTGTTAATTCATATTTGCTCATGCTTGTTACCTCCTTTTGGTCTCTGGCCCATACCTATAGTACGAGCAAGGAATTGTTTATCACGGAAGTCTATGATAACATAGCGTTTTCATTAAATCAAGAAAAACTTTTTGGCATCAGGACTCACCGGCGCTTTTTATTTCTTTAACTCTTTTTTCAAGATCTTTTCTTGAAAGCATCACCTGATGGGAACATCCCCTGCAGCGAAGTCTGAAGTCCGCGCCCTCTCTTAGGATATCCCACTCAAAGCTTCCGCAAGGATGTTGTTTTTTCAGTTTCACAATATCCCCTACATGGATTTCCATTCCTACCACCATTTCTCGAACAGAACATCAAAGTCAACATCGCCCTCGATTCCGTCAAGAGTTCCGCTGTTTGTGTACTGCCACATTGAAAATTCATAAGGAAGAAGAAGCGGATTGTGGTAGCCCCAAACAGAAGTACTTTCATCCTTCTCCAGGGTGTTGTAATTGGCGTACCACTTTTCGTAATCTTCAAGCCTTGCGATTTCCATCTTGGTAGTAAAGAATTTAAGATCTGCGTAAATCATGGTGTTGTACCCTGCCGCCTTTATCGTGTCGCAGAAGGCGATTATATTGTCGGTTCTCTCTGTCGCCGTAATATCCTTTATACGCTCTTCGGGCGAAGCGGATTCAACATCAAGCACGATGGGACCGTTGAATTCATAAGGTGAAATCGTCTCAAGTACAAAGTTTGCCTCTTCGATTGCTTCTTCGGTATTAAGTGCCTGAGTGTAAAAATAAACGCCCACGTTTAATCCGGCTGCAATGGCTCCCTTGATATTGTCCTCAAAGCAGGAATCCATTACCAGACGGCCCTCGGAGCCGTATCCTCTTAAACCGCAGCGGATTATGGCGAAATCAATTCCCGAAGTCTTAACCTTCTCCCAGTCGACCTCGCTCTGGAAGGAAGATACATCAATTCCTATGTATGAAGTCTTATTTCCGGACTCATCCGTATAGTACATAAAGCCCGTTTCCTCGTCGGTCACGAAACGCGCAGCCTCAACCGTACTCTGTTTAAGCGATCTGTCAATCTCGACGAATTTAAACTTTGTACCGTCAATAAACACCAGTTCCTCGGGGAACAACGCACGCAGGAAGTTAACAACTCCTCCCGATACCTCGGCGGCTTCCCTGATGTTTTCTTTATACTGATCTTCGGTTTCTTCTTTGGCTTTATTGACCTCTTCCTCTACTATCCGGTCAACTTCTTCCTGTGTATAAAGAATCTCCTCCGTAGATGCGGTTTCGCTCTCCTCCTTTTTATTGCTCTTATATGCAAAAAGAAGGGTAACCAAAATCACCGTTATGGCGAGGCACATAAGAATGACACCGGCTATCAGAAAGCCTTTATTCTTCTTTGAAGGCCTGCTGATAAGTTCATCCGCAGAGAGACCCATATAAATGTTCTCATACTCATTATCGGAAGCTTTTTCTTTAAGCTCTGTCAAATCGATATCTTCTAATTTCATATGTCTCCTTTCAGAGGCGGCATTTGTATCGGTTGAAGTACTCTCTTCATTGACGCGGTATGTACGCTCAAGAAGTCTCTTTTCAAACTCTTCGGCAGGTAACGGCTTGTCAAATAAAAAGCCCTGCACAAAATCGCAATTCAGGCTCTGTAAAAGTTTAAGCTCTTCCTTGGTCTCAACGCCTTCAGCCAAGACCTCCATTTCAAGCTCCTTTGCCATATGGATGATGCTTGAAATGACCTTCTTTGCCTTTTCATTTTCAACGCCCTTACCAAGCAGGGATTTATCAAGCTTAACCACTTCAAAATCCATGTTTTGAAGAAGGTTGAGTGATGAATACCCCGACCCGAAATCGTCGATTGAAGATTTGATCCCGTACTTTCTGAGTTTATCAACCGTGTATTCCAAAAGCTCTTCTTTATCCAGGTATGCCGTTTCGGTAAATTCTACCTCGATAAGCTCCGGTGGAATGCGATATTTGCTGATTACCTTGAAAATCTTCTCTGCTACGCCTTCTTCATTAAAATGAAACTTTGAGAAATTGACGGATATACGCACGGGCTCAATGCCCTCATCTATCCACTTACGCATTCTCCTGCAGGTTTCTTCAAGGACGTAAAAATCAATGTCAATAACTAAACCGGTTCTTTCGCAAAAGGGTATAAATTTAACGGGCGGAAGAATCCGGCCTTCGCAATTCCATCTGACCAGTGCCTCTGCCCCCGCTATTTTCATATCGGTAATATTCACTTTCGGCTGAAAATAAACTACAAATTCATTATTTTGGATAGCCGAAAGAAGACGTCTGAAAAAATTTAAGCTTTCGACGTCAAACTGCTCCATATAAGCCCCATGTTTCCCGGAAAGGTTGCTCTCTGGCATTTAACCCTCCAAATGTATCATTCTTTTCCCGAGAACTGCTCAAAAATTACAGAGTCAAAGCTTCCCCAAGCCCTTTTCTGCTCTGCTTCACCCTTTGCGGTCCATGCCACAAGAAACGGGTGGAATACCCTCTTACACATTCTAAAACCAAACGTATCAATATCCTCATGCTTATAAGCAATAAAGTCGGGACGTGATACGATGTTTACAAGTAAATGAGTCATGCAAAATCTGACTGCCCGGTGCATCTGTTTGTCATCCATGAAATTGCAGGAAAGCTGCCCCCTGATGATTTCGGGATGGTTCTTTCTAAACCACCATACCAGGAAAGGGCTGAAAGATTCGATGATGAATCGCCCTTTATAATTAAGTAGCGAATTGTATGTCTTTGAGCAAAGCTCGTAACATTTCTGACCGTTGTCGCCTTTAATTTCGCAAATCAGGTCGGTCTTATCCAATTCCTTTAAAACATCATCAAAAAGAGGAATTTTCTCCTCTGTGTCCGCTAAATTGAATTTCAAAAGTTCCTCATATGTGTAATCTCTTAAGAACCCGTCTACGCCGCACATTCTCTTAAGATTCCCATCATGAAAAACAACAAGCTTTCCGTCTTTTGTCATCTGAACGTCAAGCTCTACGCCATACCCGTTCTCTCGTGCCGCCTTAAAAGCCGGCATGGAGTTTTCCGGTATACCGTTTCCGTGAAGCCCTCTGTGCGCGTACATCTTCGTGCGAAAATACGACGTATCACGCTTCTTCCCGGGCTTGATAAGTATAAGGAACAATATAAACAGAACAATTAATATCCTGATCAAAATCCAAAACAATTGAATAATATTCGTAAAAATGCCTTCTTTCCTAAATCCCCAATCGGCAAATATTTAACGCTTTAAAGCGAAAGACGACTCAAAATATAGGTTACCACAATGCATGGAAAAAGAAAAGTCAAATACTAACTTCTTTTGAACTCAAACACGGTATATAGTTGCTGCCATAGCATCACACTTTCTCTTTCTTTTTCTTTTTCGAAGAAGCATTTGCGTGGCAGCCTTTGCAATGTGCACAGTTACCGTCACATCCGTCTATGCTTTTTCCTTCTTTGACATTTAAAATCATGCGTCTGATGTTGATAATCAGCCATACGCCTATAAGTACCGATAAAATTATTGTTGCAACCATCTTTTTACCTCGCATGTATTGAAAAGCCCGTGACAAAAATCACGGGCCGACAATTACTTTTTCTTTTTACCTTCCCTGAAGAAGCCTACTATTACGAATATGCCGGCTATCAGGAGAAGAATTATTGCTGCAAGTACTATCTTGTCAGTCGTGGTTAAAGAAACCTCTGTGACCATTATTATATACTCCCGACTTACTTAGCAACAGCCTTTTTGGTAGGATCTTTTCTCAAAAGCATGTAGAGATATAAGCATGCGGCAAGGATACCGAATACTGTTCCAACCGAGAAGGTTCCGATTCCCGTTGCAACCATGCTGATCTGATAAATCATAAGAGCAACGATGTAAGCAAATACGTTCTGATATACAAGGGCTATTACGACGCTCTTCTTGTTGCCCATCTCACGAGCAAGGGTTGAAATTGCCGCAAGGCAAGGGCTGTTAAGAAGGTTGAATACCAGGAATGAGAATGCGGAGCAGGGATTGAAGCTTCCGTTTGTCATAAAGAATGCCCGGAAGGCACTCTGCATGCCGTCTTCAAATTCTTCAACTTCTTCATTCAGTGAAGAAAGAACGCCCATTGTTGAAACGATGCCTTCCTTTGCCACGAAGCCGGAAAGTGAAGAAGCAACTGCCTGCCATGTACCGAATCCGAGAGGAGCAAAGATAATTGCGATAGCGCCGCCGATTACTGCAAGGATTGAATCTGCGGGGTCAACCATACCGAATGTACCGTCAACAACACCGAAGTTTGAAAGGAACCACATTACAGCGCAGCATACGAAGAGGATGGTTCCGGCTTTCTTTAAGAATGCCCATACTCTTTCCCAAACATGCATCAGTACGCCTTTAACCGAAGGAATGTGATACTGAGGAAGTTCCATTACGAAGGGAGCGGGTTCGCCGGCAAAACCTTTGAACTTCTTTAAAATGATACATGAGGTAATTACCGCAACAATTCCGATGAAGTACATTGCGGGAGCTACCCACCAGGAACCGGTAATGACACCGGCGATAAGTCCGATTACGGGAAGCTTTGCGCCGCAAGGAACGAAAGTTGCTGTCGTCATCGTCATGCGACGGTCTTTTTCATTTTCAATGGTTCTCGTTGACATGATAGCCGGAACGCCGCAGCCCGAAGCAACCAAGAATGAAATGAATGAACGGCCGGACAAGCCGAACTTTCTGAAGATTCTGTCCATGATGAAGGCTACACGTGCCATGTATCCGCAATCTTCAAGGATACTCAACAATAAGAACATAATTGCCATCTGAGGTGCAAATCCGATAGGAGCTGCCAAGCCTCCGATGATACCGTCAACAACAAGGCTTACAACCCATTCGGAAGCTCCCAAATTTTCAAGAAGCGTTGCTACTCCGGGTTGAATCCATTCTCCGAAAAGAACATCGTTTGTGAAATCCGTTACTATGGTACCGAGTGAAGAAACGGTAATATAGTAAACGCAGAACATAATAACCGCAAATATGGGAAGGGCAAGCCATCTGTTTGTAACAACCCTGTCGATTTTATCGGAAGTTGTAAGCTCACCGGCTTTTTTCTTTTTGTAGCAGCCCTTTAAAAGGTTTGCAATGTAAACGTATCTTTCATTGGTGATAATGCTTTCGGCATCGTCGTCCATTTCTTTCTCGGCCGCCTTGATATCCTCTTCGACGTGTGCAAGCTTGTCTGCAGGGATATTGAGCTGTGCCAAAACCTTCTCGTCACGCTCAAATACCTTGACAGCATACCATCTCTGTCTGTCCTGAGGCTGATCGTGTAAAAGAGCTTCCTCGATATGTGCAAGCGCGTGCTCTACGGGTCCGGAGAAAGAATGAAGCGGAACAGGCTTTCCGTTCTTGGCTTCTTCGATTGCAAGCTCTGCGGCCTTTTCAATTCCTTCGCTCTTTAATGCGGAAATTTCAACGACCCTGCATCCCAGCTCTCTTGAAAGCTCATTGATACGGATGTCATCTCCGTTCTTTCTCACAAGGTCAATCATGTTGATTGCAAGAACCATGGGAATACCGAGTTCAGCAAGCTGTGTTGTGAGATAAAGGTTTCTTTCAAGGTTTGTTCCGTCGATTATATTTATGATGGCATCGGGTCTCTCTCCGACAAGATAATTTCTTGCCACAACCTCTTCGAGGGTGTAAGGAGAAAGAGAATAAATGCCGGGAAGGTCGGTGATGATTACGTCCTCATGCTTTTTTAACTTACCTTCCTTTTTTTCTACTGTAACTCCGGGCCAGTTGCCCACATATTGATTTGCGCCGGTTAAAGCATTAAACAGTGTCGTCTTACCGCAGTTAGGGTTGCCGGCAAGTGCAATTCTCAGTGACATTTTTTCTCTCCTTTATTTACTCTACTTCAATTAACTCTGCATCGGCTTTTCTGACCGTAAGCTCGTAACCTCTTACGGTAACTTCAATGGGATCGCCAAGAGGCGCTACCTTGCGAATATAAACCTCAACACCCTTTGTAATTCCCATATCCATGATACGTCTCTTTACAGGTCCCTCACCGTAAAGCTTTACAACCTTCACGGTTTCGCCTACTGATACATCTTTAAGTGATTTCATTTCATTCTCCTTCCTGATACTCTTAAATTCCTTAGACCATTATCTTATTGGCCATTTCTTTACCAAGAGCGACACGGGCCTCCTTAACGTTAACGATGATGTTTCCGTTAATCTGTGCCACAACTGTAACCTCGCCGCCTACGACAAAACCAAGATTTGAAAGAAATGTTTTGGCCTCATCATTTCCTCCGATTTTTTTAATAATGTTTGCTTCACCCTCATTTGCATAGGTCAAAGGCATCATACTTTACTCCTTCTAAGTCTCGTTAGCTTAAGGCAATTACCGTTACTCGTAACTTACCGTGGTTACTATATGCTAACTCTGTTGTGATGTCAAGTGGTTTATTAAAATTTTTTTGTAAATTTGCAACGAAAAAAAGAAGTCCAATTAGGACTTCTTTTAGAGGTGCGAGCCGGATTTGAACCGGCGGATGACGGTGTTGCAGACCGGGGCCTTACCACTTGGCTATCGCACCATACATACCATATTAAGAAACTCCCCGAGTAGGGTTCGAACCTACGACCCTCCGGTTAACAGCCGGATGCTCTGCCGCTGAGCTATCGAGGATAGCTATGAGCACTTAGCAAGCGTATTTTGCTTGCTTACGTGCGATGCATGTCGAAGCACTTAGCGAGGTATTTTCGAGCTTAGTACTTCGACCATCGAACTCCTCTTAAAATGTACTTCTAATGACTCCGACGAGAATCGAACTCGTGTTACCGCCGTGAAAGGGCGATGTCTTA
>CAZCPW010000038.1:0-8595 GCA_964499925.1 uncultured Lachnospiraceae bacterium | reverse complement strand
TCCCGGACGTTCCATTTTAAATTCTATTTCTCTCATAAAACTCCTGTTATTTGTTCGTGCATTGCGCATATTTTTTCGGTGATATTCCGACTGCCTTTGTAAAGGCCTTAAAGAAACTCGAATAATCGGAAAAGCCCGTCTGTTCGTAAGCTTCGGAAACGTTCATGCCGTTTCCTAAGTAAGACTTTGCGATGCTTATGCGACGCGCCGTAATGTATTTGTTGACTGTGGTGCCGGTCGCATTTTTGAAGATGCGGCAGACGTAGGATTCGCTTAAGTGGAAGGTGTCCGCTAAGTCTTTTATCTTAATCGGAGATGAAATGTTTCGATTGATGTACGAAATGATTTCATTAACCTCGGGATTGTAGGCAGTCAAAGTGGAGCCTTCCTCGACCTTTACGGGAGTGTGACCTTTTGACAGCTTGTTTAAAAGTACCAAAAGTTCCGAAAATGCCGCGGCTTCCATGACTTCGTGCGCATAATCTTCGGTGGAAGTGATTTTGTTGATCAGATAAAGAAATTCCCGTTGTTTATCCTTTGAAAGAGAAAGCCTGTGGGAAAAACCGGGGCCGCGCTTTGTGAAGCAGTCGTCAAGGTCGGTTTCGCCTCTTGAAAGAGTCTTTACATAGTCGGGGTGAACTGAGATGACAATGCGCTCGTGAACGCAGGCCTCAATCTGTGTCAGGTAGTGAGGCTCGTACTGGTTGATCAGGAAAATGTCACCCGGCTCTATCGGATAAAACCTATTGTCGATGAGAAACTGCTTGCCGCCCGAAATCGAATAGTAGATCTCGTAGCAGTCGTGAATGTGCATTTCCATCGGTTTTTCTTCTTTATATAGGTGCGCAATTGCGAAGGTCTTCGTGTCAAGACAGCTTTGCATCGCACCCTTACAGGACGTGAATTCTTTCATACGGAAATAATAGCATACGAGGGGAAAAATAAAAAGAAGAAAGAGACATGCCCCTTCTTAATAAGAAGGGCTCGTCTCTTGTTTGATACCAATATAAGCCTAAAAAATTAACGGGGAAAAATAATTCGATTAAATTTGAGTTAACAATTTCTTGTATATTTGCGAGCTTGAGTATAAAATGAGATAGTATATTTTTATTTTCGGCGAGACCTGATGAAGTTTTGTTTCTTTATCGGTATTTGTCAATAATAAGGGGTTAACATTTTATGTTTAAAGTGATTGCAGTAGACGATGAACAGAACGCACTTAACAGATTGGAAAGGCTTGTATCCGCTGATTCAAGGCTTGAGCTTTTAAAGACCTTCACGAATCCTTGCGAGGCAGAAGCATTCATGAAGTCAAACAAGGCCGATATCGCATTTCTTGATATTGAGATGCCGGAGATGACCGGGTTGGAGCTTGCCGAAAAACTTATGGATTCCAATCCTTATATAGAAGTCGTGTTTGTGACTGCCTACAATCAGTATGCGCTTGAAGCTTTTAAGGCGCACGCTACAGGCTATTTGTTAAAGCCTTTGTCAAGAGATGACTTTACGGCGCAGATAGATACTATGGAAAAGAAGCTTGATAAGCCGCACAAAGCGGAGGATGACAAGCTTATCATCAATTGTTTCGGAGCTTTTTCAATCAAAAGAGCATCCGATATGGAGTCGCTCAGATTCAGGACGTCAAAGGCGGAAGAACTTTTGGCATTCTTACTTCAGAACGAGGGACGCGCACGTTCAAAGGATATGATTCTTGATACCCTTTGGCCCGAGGCAGATCTTGATAAGGCGGCAAATAATTTCCGCGTTACTTGTACTTACATCAGGAGCACGCTTGCCGACTTCGGATATACAGATGTTTTAGTCAGAGATCATGACGATTACAGTATCAATACCGCACGCGTCAGATGTGACTATTTGGATTTTAAAAGCAAAATTACAAACCCCGATACCCTTCCTCTTTCGGATGTAGAGGCTCTTATCAATATTTATAAGGGACCTTATCTTGAAAACCGTTTTTACGAGTGGGCAGAGGAGACTAAGGGATGGCTTGAAAGCCGCTATACGCAGCTGTTGTACAGAGCCGGAAGACTCTATAGCGAAGCAGGGCGTCTCGATGCGGCAATTGATTCCTATGAGGCAGTACTCAGAGTAGATCTTTACGAGGAAGATGCCTTCAGAAAGATTGTCCAGCTGAAGAAAGAAAAGCTTCCTCCGGCTGCGATTAAGGAGTATTACGAGAAGTACAAAGCATCCTTATTCAAGGAATACGGTTTGGAGCCTTCACGTGATATAAAGGAAATGATCAAGTCACTGTAAGTCCTTTGTAATTTTGTAAAGAAGGAGTTTTATGGTAATAACTGTATTGCGCACGTTTTGCATTGTGGCAAGTATCATGTGCGGCACAAGCGGTTTTATATTATATTTTTCAAATCGCAATGCAAAGCGTCTTTTGTGGTTTGCCATTCTTTCCTGTTCTTTTGCAATAAGTACCGTTTCAACCTTCTTTTTTGATGCGGCTTTGATCACCTACGGCGGGTATGACATCGGTAATGCGGATAACATTTACCTGATGACGTACACGGTTACTCTCTTATGCACCAATATGTATACCGATTACGGTATTCTCGAAAGAAACAACATTTTTCACAATATTTTCAATTACATACTGTTCGCAATGGCAATCGTATGTCTCGTGGTGAGCAATACGTATGTCACCTATTCGATTGTTTTCTTTTTAAATCTGGCAGTTCTTGTATGGGGCCTAGTTACGACGATTAAGAAGGTAAAGGAGAGGAAAAAGTACGATATTTTCCTGACTTTCGCCTATGGTTCCATGCTTACCTGCTCAATAATCAGTATCTTTCTTTATCAGTGCAATGTGGATTTCCTGATTCCGAGGCTGATATCCATTCCTTTGTTTTTGATTTTCCATATTATTAGGAATACTTGTGCCAACAATGACACGGCGATGAAAGCAAAAAAGCTTTCCGATTCACTTCAAACGACGATTGAGCGGATTCAGAATTCGGACAATGCCCTTATGTGTACGCAGATGAAGGCGGATTTTCTTTATCGTTCGCTTGACCTTATCAGCAGAAAATGCGACGAGGATCCCTTTACCGCAGAGGACTTGACGGTTTCTCTTTCAAAGTACCTGAGGCATACCCTCAATTTCCAGCAGCTTAAGGGAATAGTGCCTTTGTCAAATGAAATTGAACTTACCAAAGCATATATTGCAATTGAAAAAGAACGAAACACCGCTATTTCATTTGAATACAGATTTCCGGATCCTTTGCCGGAATTTCATGTACCG
Source organism: uncultured Lachnospiraceae bacterium (assembly GCA_964499925.1). Taxonomy (GTDB): domain Bacteria; phylum Bacillota; class Clostridia; order Lachnospirales; family Lachnospiraceae; genus UBA1258. The sequence continues at coordinate 5,321 of CAZCPW010000038.1, read as the reverse complement.
CCGCTTTCGATTCAGCCTCTTGTCGAAAATGCGATTTGTCATGCCTTTGACGAGACTGTTTTGAATCCGAAGGTTACGATTACCATAATTTCGTATCGTGATTACTTCCATATCGATGTTTCGGATAACGGTGTGGGAATGGATGAAAAAACCGTGAGCGAGCTTACGGAGGTCTTGCACGACAGTGCGCGAATCGGAATATACAACATTAACAACAGGCTGATAAATCTGTTCGGAAAGGGCCTTGTAATCCAGAGCGCAAAGGGTGTCGGTACGAGTGTGTCCTTCGTGGTTCCGCCGGATGCGGTTACCTATCTTAAAGAAAAAGCGGAGGAAACCTTATGAAACGTATAGTTAAGGCAGTGCTTTTAATCCTTCTTTTTCCGCTGATATGTATGCTGTTGCTTTTCATCTCGGATAGAATTACTGAGCCCGGAACGGTCGACGTGAGTGAATCGGAACGCGGGCTTACGACGACGTATATAGACAGAGACGAACTCTACGAACTTTCGGGTACCATGCGTATATATCCCGGGACCATATCGTCCCCGGATGAACTCAGACAGCGGAATGTTTATTATATTTCGGATTCTATTGAAGATGTACGTGACGAGCACTTTTTGGTGAACGGATGCTATGAAGCGACAATATCCTTTGCACTTAAGATGCACACAAATGCGGAGTATGCCTTGTGGTTTCCTGCGGATTTCCTCGAATACAGGGTGTTTGTAAACGGCGAGCTTGTAACGGCCTCGGAGACCTTCGGAAGTGAAAGTCCTGCGTACGGAAGCAATTTTTATGTGAATCTTCCAAAGACTGAGACCGGAGTTTACCGTGTAGTAGCATCGGTAAGGACGCCGATTAACTATGCAAACACAGAGAAGTCGGCTGTTTTTATAGGCGACGGTGCGACCATTGAAAATAATTACAAAAAAGTGGATATGGTAAACCTTGTAGCCGCAATGGTAATACTTTTCCATGTTATTTATCAGCTTATTCAGCTGCTTTCGCCGAGAAACAGGCTTCCTGCTTTTATCTTCTTTCCGCTCGCAACCCTGTTTCATATGTCATTTTCGGAAGGCAGGTTCATACTTAAGGTCATACCGAATCTTCCGTATCAGGCAGGTATATTCTTGGCCGGAATATCTACTTCGTTGGTCATGCTTTCACTTTTGTACTTAACGCAGTCGTTGTTCCCTAAGTATTATCCAAAGAGAGCAGGAATGTTTGCGGCGGTACTTCTTTGCATACCTTTTGCAAATGCGCTTTGCTTTGGACAGTTTGAAGTCTTGGAAATGCTTTCGTTTTTGGTACTGGCAATTCCGTATGCGGTTTGCCTTTATGTGTTTGCCAAGAGCTATGAGAACAGAGAGCCTTTTAACCTGTTATACGGGCTCGGGCTTTTGTGCAATCAGGCGGGGACGATTCTGCATTTTGCCGGCAACGGTGTGAATATGTTCCCGAGATATATGGAAATTTTGGGATATCTGATCTTGGCATCCTACGTCCTTGTTATCGTTGTAAAGGACTACAAGGAGCAGAACGAAAAAGAAAGATTTTATACGGCCGAGCTTTCGAAAAGACTTGAGGATATGCAGATTTCGGAGAATGCCTTCCTGAATGCGCAGATGAAGCCGCACTTTCTTTATAACACGTTGAATACAATAGCCGACTGCTGCGTGACGGATTCCGAGAAGGCAAAGAAGCTTATAAATTCGCTGTCCGAATATTTGAAACTGATATTCAATCTTGACAATATGGATGAAACCGTGCCTCTGAGGCGCGAACTTGAACTTGTCGATGCCTATACGGCAATAGAAAAAGAAAGATTTCCTTCGATTAATTTTTACAAGGAGATGCCGTTGCTGTTGCCGCTTGTCACACTTCCGCCGATTACGCTTCAGCCTCTTATCGAAAATGCCATCAAACACGGAGTCAGAAAATCTGACAGAGCGGGTGTTATTACCCTGCGAATTATTGACAGTCCGGAGGATGTTGAGTTTATCGTGAGTGATAACGGTGTCGGAATGGACGAAGAGACTATCGGAAAGCTATTCACTACGCCGAAGGAAAATACGAGTATCGGCATATACAATATAAACAAGAGATTAAAGTATATCTACAACAGCAGACTTGAAATCGAGAGTACGGTGGGCTTGGGGACAAGCGTGAGATTTAAGATTGAGAAAAATACCAGGTAATTACAGTATTCCAATCTTAAACCAAGGCTGTACCTTCAACAGCACAAGCACGAGTATTTGAAATACAAGAATCAAAGGCATTCCGTACTTAAAGTACCAATGCCTTGTTTTGTGTCTGAAAAGCTGCATGCCGAGAACACTTCCGAGACTTCCTCCGATAAGGGCGAAAAAGAAAAGCATTGCCTCAGATATGCGCCAGCCGTGGTTGATGGCACGATGCTTGTCTATGCCCATTGAGGCAAAGCCCAGAATATTAACGGCGATGAGATATATAGTTATGATTGAAATTGTAGAGCTCATATATGTAATCCTTTGAAGTTTGATTTCGATTTTTGTCTATCATAACACGGAGACTTGGCTTTCAAAAGTAAAATAATTTTTTCTTTATGCATCGGATTGAGAGACTCGCGCATAAAAATAAAGAAAACGAGGGGCAAATGCATAAAAATACGTCAAGCAATACGAAATATACAAAATAATTGCATATTTATGCAATAACTTATACAAAAATGACTATGGAGATATATTAAAAAAAGTTGTACTATTTAGAGGTATTTTAGGATAAGGATGTTTATTATGAGTGATTATGAGATTCGCCCCATGAAAATAGAGGACTACGACAAGGTGTTCAAGCTTTGGAGTACCATAAACGGTTTCGCAATCAGGAGTATTGACGATTCCAAAGAGGGCGTGGAAGTTTTTTTAAAAAGAAATCCCACCACAAGCGTGGTTGCAATCCATGAAGGCGAGGTGGTCGGCGCGATTCTTTGCGGACATGACGGAAGGCGAGGCTGTTTTTACCATGTCTGCGTGAATAAGAGCTTCAGACGCAAAGGCATCGGGAAGGCGATGGTTGTCTACTGCATGGAAGCTTTGAGAAAAGAGCATATCAACAAGGTTTCCCTCATAGCCTTTACCAAGAACGACATCGGAAATGCCTTTTGGAACAGTATAGGTTGGACCAAGAGGAATGATTTGAACTATTATGATTTTACTTTAAATAAAGAGAATATAATCGCGTATATCGAGGAGAACTGAGATGGAAAGAATTGACGGCGGAATAACCGCGGCAAAAGGATTCTATGCCGCAAGCTGTGAGGCAAATATCAAGTATAAGGGCAGAACCGACATGGCGATGATTTATTCGGAAGCGCCTTGCGTATCGGCCGGAACCTTTACGAGCAATCAGGTTAAGGCGGCCTGCGTTAAGTGGGATATGAACATCGTAAAGTCGGACAATCCCGTTCAGGCTGTTGTCATTAATTCCGGAATCGCAAATGCCTGCACGGGCAAAGAAGGGTATGATGCCTGCGAGGCCACCGCAAAGGCAGTGGAAGAGGGATTGAAGGTACCTTTCAGCTCGGTGCTTGTTGCTTCCACCGGCGTAATAGGCATGCAGCTCCCGGTTGACAAGCTCAGAAATGGCAGTTTACAGATGTGTAAGACTCTTGATTCGTCCAAAGAAGCGGGCACACTTGCTTCAAAGGCAATCATGACAACGGATACCGTCAACAAGGAGATTGCAGTTACCTTTAAGGCAGGAGGCAAGACCTGCACGATTGGCGGCATGAGCAAGGGCTCGGGCATGATTCATCCCAATATGTGCACTATGCTCGGTTTCCTTGCTTCCGATGTTTCAATTGATAAAGAAACCGCACAGAAGGCTTTAAGCGATGTGGTCAAGGATACCTTTAACATGATAACGGTTGACGGAGATACCTCGACAAACGATACCCTGATTTTTATGGCAAACGGGTTAGCCGAAAATGAGACCATAAAGGGTGACGGAGCCGATTATGACAGCTTTAAGGAAGCTCTTTTCTTTGTCTGCAGATTCCTTGCGCGTAAGATGGCTTCGGACGGCGAGGGCGCGACAAAGCTTTTTGAGGCAAAGGTAGTAAATGCAAAGTCGAAAGAGGATGCGAGAACCCTTTCACGTGCGATCGTTTCTTCAAACCTTTCAAAAGCCGCAATTTACGGATGCGATGCAAACTTCGGAAGGTTTCTTTGTGCAATGGGGTATTCCGGGGCAAAGTTTGATGAGGAAGACGTTGAACTCTTCTTTGAAAGCGAGAACGGAAGACTTGAAGTGTTTAAGTACGGTGTTCCGCTTGATTTTGACGAGGACCTTGCAGTAAAGATCATGAAGGCCGACGCGGTTACCGTTTTCGTCGATATGCATGAAGGAAACGAAGAGGCAACGGCCTGGGGCTGTGACCTCACCTATGATTATGTAAAGATAAATGCCGATTACAGGAGTTAAGAAGATGCAGGATAAAGAAATTGATTTGATAAAGAGCAAAGCAGAGGTGCTGATCGAAGCACTTCCCTATATTCAGAAATTCAACCGTAAGATTATCGTCGTAAAGTACGGCGGCTCCGCAATGAGCAATCCCGAACTTCAGAGAAACGTCATAAAGGACGTGACTCTTTTGAAGCTGGTAGGCTTTAAGCCCATTATCGTTCACGGCGGCGGCAAGGAAATAAGCCGTTGGATTGAGAAGGTCGGAAAGAAGCCCGAATTTGTAAACGGTTTGAGAGTCACGGACGATGAGACCATGGAAATTGCCGAAATGGTACTCGGCAAGGTGAATAAATCCCTTGTCACAATGGTTTCGGAACTTGGAGTCAAGGCCGTGGGCATTTCCGGAAAGGACGGAGGACTTCTTAAATGCGAAAAGAAGTATTCGGACGGCAAGGATATAGGCTATGTCGGAAACATAACAGGCGTGGATACAAAGCTTTTGCTTGACCTTTTGGAAAAGGATTTCCTGCCGATTGTTTCACCCATTGCGGTTGATGAAAATTTTACTACCTACAATATCAATGCGGACGATGCAGCCTGTGCCATTGCAAAGGCAGTGAAGGCCGAGAAGCTTGCGTTCTTAACGGATGTTGAGGGTGTTTACAGAGATTTCAACGACAAGTCAACGTTTATTTCTCATTTGACTGCAGATGAGGCGGATGAGCTGATGACGAGCGGAGTGATAGGCGGAGGAATGCTCCCCAAGCTTGCCAACTGTACCGATGCAATCAGACAGGGAGTTAACAGGGTGCATATACTTGACGGACGTATTGCACATTGTCTGCTGCTTGAAATATTTACAAACGAAGGTGTCG
>CAZCPW010000037.1:0-9036 GCA_964499925.1 uncultured Lachnospiraceae bacterium | reverse complement strand
AATTTGCTGGTGTAGAGGAATAGTGTAAGGCATGGAATGGGCAAGTTGGCAAATGCACGTTGACACATTTATAATCGGTATGATAATGTTATTTGTAAGTGTGTGTAAAAAGAATCTTTAAAGATTTTTGATAGTGTGTGGTTATTGGTACATTTTTCCGCGTTCATACGTTTAAGGCGTATGGTTGCAGAAATATTAATCGGTGTGACTCGGGGAAAACAGATGGATTTAGCTGTGCTGAAGGAAAAGTACAGGCTGCGTAATGCAGCCGGTACTTATTGGATTATAGACGTAGAGCAGCCGGGGGTTCCCTACAGGGAGCCGCTGGCTGTTAATGTTGTAGGTAAAAAAATCTGGGGACTTATCTTGGATGGGTTTTGTGATACACAGATTGCAGATGAACTTTGCAATGAATATGAGGCAGACAGGCAAGAGGTTTTATTGGATATTGAGTCTTTTAAACTAAAGTTGAAGGCTAACGGCATAGAAATTTAAAGAATTTTTTCGTGCAAAAGTTAATTTTAGTGTACGTTAAAACTGCGTATGAAGGGTAAATTGGGAGACGGATTATGAATGTGTTACTGATCGGCGGAGTAGGAAGCCTGATAAACAACCTCATAGTCAAACTGAAAAAAGAGGGGCATAGAGTGTGCCTTTTAACAGGTAGCCGTCAAAAAAAGAACGGTTACCAGAAAGTCTTCGAACAGTACAACTTTACCTATGACTGTGAGTGCCTTGATGAAATTTTCGAGAGCATCGATCCGGAACTTACTGTTTTTGCCGGAGCTTACGATACAAATTTTGACTGGGAAAAAGAGGCCTCCGAGGCAGTGCGTTTTTCTTCAGGCCTTATGAATATATTGATGGCTTTTTCAAAGAGAAAGAGCGGAAGGTTTGTTTATTTGTCTTCGGATGCGGTCTATAGCGGAAACTACGACGAGAACATTTCCGAGGATGAACCGCTATCTCCGAAGGGTGTCAAGAATATGGCGCTCGCACAAGCGGAGGAAATGTGCGAAAGCTATCGGGTGAACAGAGGACTTGATATTATTACACTTCGATTGGACCATTTATACGGAATCCCCGGAAATCGCGACGATATCAGGGATATATGTACACAAATGTGTCTGAGTGCAGTTAAGGACAAAAAAATAACAATTCATGAGGAACACTTTTTCTCACCGCTCTATGAAGCTGATGCAATTGAGTTTGTTTATAGGGTATCGGCTTCCGCAAAGCATGAATACAGTATTTATAACATCACTACTTCCAGAAAGGTAAGCGAAAGAGAAGTATCAGAGGTCATACGTTGCTGTTTGGAAGAAGAGGTCTTTATTGAAATTGAAGAAAGCGAACCTGAGAGAAGAATACTCTCCAATGTTCGCTATGACAGTGAATTCGGAAATCCGTTTTTCTGCGAAGATGTTGTAATTATAAAAAAAATAATAGAAAAAATTTCCGCAAACAAAGATTTGTTTTGTTACGGGGCGGAGGAAAAGCTTCCCCTTCATAAACGCATCATGAAAAAGGCCGGCTGGTTTATAGCTGCCATTATTCCTTTTGTCGAAAATTTAATTGTGTTCATCCCATTCTTTATGCTTAATAATCGCGCCGTTGGAAGTGCGTATTTTGCAAATCTTGATTTTTACCTATTATATGTACTTCTTTTTGCAATTATCTACGGTCAGCAGCAGGCAACTTTTTCCGCAGTACTTGCGGTTATAGGTTACTGTTTCAGACAGATGTACGACAGGTCGGGATTTGAGGTTTTACTGGACGCCAATACTTATGTTTGGATTGCCCAATTGTTTATCTTGGGACTGGCAGTCGGCTATATGCGCGATCTAATTTCAAAGTTGCAAAGAGAAAGCAAGGAAGAAAAAGAATTTGTCGATCAGCAGATTGAAGATATTCAGAACATCAACAGCAGTAACGTGCGTGTAAAGGACGCTCTTTCGACTCAGATTGTAAATCAGAATGACAGTGTCGGAAAGGTTTACAGGATTACTTCCGCACTTGATCAGTACAGCCCGGAGGAAGTGCTTTTCTATGCCGCAGAGACTATCGGAAAGCTTACGAGGAGCAAGGATGTAGCTATTTACAGAGTTGCAAACAGGGAATATGCTCGTCTGTTTTCGTCTACTTCGGTTAATGCCAGAGTTATGGGAAACTCCATTAAATATGTGGGGTTAGGTGAAATGTATGAAGCACTCTTGCAAAAAAAGGTTTATATAAACAGAAAAATGGATGAAAGATATCCTCTGATGGCAAGTGCCATTTATGAGCAGGATGAGATTCAGATGATCATAATGCTATGGGGGATTCCATGGGAAAGCATGACGCTCGGCCAGGCAAACCAGCTTGTGGTTATCGGTTCGCTTATTCAAAATGCCGTACTGCGTGCTACCAGGTATATTAATGCTCTTGAAAACGAGCGATATGTCGAGGGTACAAAGACCCTTGATCCAAAGGCATTTACCGCTTTGAAAAATGCTTACTTGAAGGCGAGAGACAAGGAACTTGCGGACTGCTGTATTGTGTCCGTAAATGCCGACAAGGATACCCTGAAGGAATCCGGCAACTCACTTATGAAACTTTTGAGAAGCACGGACTACGTAGGTACGGGGGACGACGGAAAGCTTTATGTGCTGTTGGCAAATACCCGCAAGGAAGACGCTTTCAAAATTCTCGATCGTTTTACTCAGAACGGATTTGAGTGCAGTCTTTCGGAGGAATAGAAATGTCACGTGAGATATTAACATTTCTTATTGTTCTTATCGTAAATTTCATAGTTGTTCTTGTTTATTTTGTATGGAATCTGTTCATTAGGAAAAAGAAAAATAAGAGAAGCTTTGTAATAAATTCTTTTGTGATGCTTTTGTGTCCTGTTGCGGGACCGCTTTTCTATATACTGGCGTTCTTTTTTCTGAAGATATTCTTTGCCGAAGAGGTTGACCTTGAAGACGTCATCTTCTGTAAAGAGCGTGTTACATCATTTGTGCATGCCGAAGAAGAAAGAGAAAGCAACGTCGTTCCTTTGGAGGAGGCAATCGAAATAACCGATGAAATTTCGCTTCGAGGACTCATGATGAATGTAGTAAGAGGTGACATTCAAAAATCTTTGTCGGCTATATCTTTGGCCCTTAACAGTGAGGATACGGAAACCGCACATTATGCGGCATCGGTTTTGCAAGATGCCTTAAATGATTTTAAAGTCAATGTCGAAAAGCAATATGCGGAGATCCGTAAAGAAGACGGTAATTGGGTAACACAAACGGAAATCCTAATAGATTATATGAATCAGGTCCTTGAGCAGAATGTATTTACCGACATGGAACAGAGGAAATATGTTTATATATTGGACCATATTTGCGAACTTCTTTATCGGAATGCCAAAGAGCGCATGACCAGCACCTTTTACGAAGCTGTAAGTCTTAGGCTTTTAGGTATAAAGGATTATGAAAAGTGCCATGAATGGTGCGAAAGGGCGGTTGAACAGTATCCGAATACTTTGGCTACCTATACCTGCCAGTTAAAGCTTTACTTTACAAACGGGCAAAAAGAACAATTCTTTGATGTAATTGAGAGACTGAAGAGGTCTGCGGTTGTAATCGACAGCGAGACCTTGGAGTTAATCAGGGTATTTCGCTGACAAGGAGAGCGGATGGTATCTAGGAGAAAGTTTTTCAGTATCTTTATAATGATGGCGGTTCTGTTCTTTATGTTCCAGTTTTCACGTGTGTATAAAGAAAGCGGAAATAATTACAACTTTAACAGCCATGTGCCGAATTCACATCAGGTTTCCGTAGGCTTTGACAGCAGTGAAAACAGTACTCACGGAAGTAATGATTTTTACAAACAAGAAAGCAACGGGAACATTTTACTGATTGAAAGCGGAAACGAGAGCCTTCAAGCAATCGTTTCGCAGTGGTGCAGTTATTCAAAAAGGAATTTAAAGGTTTCGTCAAAGCTTTCGGATTATGAATCGGCATACGATGAATTACCGGCACTCATACTCGTTGACGGCAAAATGATTAAGAGTGATTCTTCCGTAAAGGTGTTGCTTGATATTTTAGCTTCAGGGGTTCCCATTGCTTTTTGTAACCTTCCCGATTCAAAGTATATAAATGAATATGAAGATTTACGTAATCTTTTGGGAATCAAGGAAGTAAAGTATGATTCATACGATATAGACGGGATTTATTTGTTTTCGGGCTTTCTTCTCGGGGGAGAGGCTGTTTACAAGGCTCAGGACGAGATATCTGCTAAACGTCAGGATTTAACTCTTACAATTCCTTGGTATGTGATTGGATCAGGAACAAAGACCTATATGACGGGAATGATTTCCGATGAGGAGGTTGAGAGAGAGGAATATCCTGCGATAATTTGGCGTAACAATTACAATGGGACCTATGTCTTTGCATGTTTGGGGGATTATATGGAATCCCTAACCGGAATGGGCATAATGGAAGCCTTTATGCATGAAATAAAGGATTATGACATTTATCCGGTTGTCAATGCACAGAATATTATGGTTGCTGATTTTCCGGGGTTTGCATTGGAGAATACCGATGCATTAAAGGAATACTACGGGAGAGATTCAAAGGCGGTTTATCGTGATCTTATCTGGCCGGAGATAGAGGCACTCGCCCGCTCGTACGAATTGGAACTTACATGTTTTATGACTCCGCAGTTTGATTATTTTGATGATAATGAGCCTGACTCGGAGGAAATGGTTTTCTATCTTCAACAGCTTAATGAGATTAATGCGGAGACGGGAAGATCACTTACCTTAAACTTTGGTGTTGATCTAAAGACAAAGGATGAAAAGGATAACGATTTTTATGATTCTTCCATGGAAGAATATCAATTGGGAGCCGCATATGTCGGTGAAAACATACCGGAGGGGTTAACAAGCGAACTTAACGGTAACCTTTCGGACGTTTACACACTAGGCGGAGCCGGCAGCGTAAATATGCCGGTAATTTCCTTTTATACTGAGAATGTAATATTGCAAAGTGCTACGGGAAATGTTCTGGAATATTATTATTCAACGGATTTTTGCAGGCGAAGCCTTTATACGGCTATCGGTTATTCAAACGCTTATGTAAATATGTATGATGTTACATGGCCTGATGAAAGTAAGGATCGTTGGGAGAATTTTTGCAAAGATTTCTCAAGTAACATTGATTCATATTGGTCGGATAATGATAAATTTCGAAAGACAACATTGTCGGAGAGCGATATAAGCGTCAGAAGTCTTCTTAATCTTCAATACACTCAGAAAATAAGTGACGACAAATTGAAATTGGAAATTTTCGACAGAGGCGAGGACACTTGGTTTATACTTAGAACGCATGGTGAAGATATTTCAAAAATAGACGGCGCCGAATATGAAGAAATAGAGGATGATGCATTTTTACTTGAAATTTTATCGGATACCGTTGAGATTTCTTTTGAAACATCAGAGAGTGTTTTACAGTACAACCCGTAGTAAGATTTAAGAAAGAGATAATTCATGAAGATTTGTATTGTGGCGGAGGGCTGCTATCCTTACGTGGTTGGCGGCGTTTCCAGTTGGATTCACAGCATGATAAAGTCTTTTCCGGATAAAGATTTCATAATCCTGACGATTATAACAGACAGATCTTTAAGCGGTAAATTTGTTTATGAGCTTCCTGACAATGTGTCGGCAGTGTATGAGGCTTATTTGAACGATTATGATTGGAGTCGGCATAAAAAACACGGAAGAAGGACCAGGCTTTCGGAAAGAGAATTTAAGGCTTTAAGAAGCGTAGTATTGGACGAAAATGTGGAGTGGGATGTACTCTTTGATATGTTCCAGAAAGGAAAACTGTCCGTCGACGATATCCTGATGGGTGAGGACTTCTTAAATATTGTAAAGGAATGTTATAACACACGTTACCCCTACATTGTATTTTCGGATTTTCTTTGGACCTTACGTTCTATCTACCTTCCGCTGTTTTTGATACTTCAGACGAAAATTCCGGAGGCTGATTTGTATCATTGCGTATGCACGGGATATGCCGGAGTTTTGGGTAGTATCGGTACCCACTTGTACAGAAGCGGCTTGCTTGTTTCCGAACACGGAATCTATACACGAGAGAGAGAAGAGGAACTATTGAAGGCAAGCTGGGTAGGGGGTATTTACAAAAATATCTGGATTGACCAGTTTAAAAAAATGTCGCTTCTTGCCTACGACAGAGCCGATATGGTCACAAGCCTTTATGAGCATGCAAGGAGTTTACAGATAGGACTCGGCTGTGATGAGGAAATAACGAGAGTCACTCCAAACGGAATTGATGTATCTCGCTTTGAAAACATTTCTGGGAAACTCCCGGAAGACGAGGGCTGTATAAATGTGGGAGCAGTTTTGAGAGTTACTCCCATTAAAGATGTCAAAACAATGATATCGGCATTTGCCTTTGCCAAAGAAAAAGTGCCCAAATTAAAACTTTGGATTATGGGTCCTACTGATGAGGACAAGGAATACGCGGAGGAGTGCTATGACCTTGTAAATACCTTAGGCGTGGAAGATGTCGTTTTTACGGGACGTATTGACGTAACCGAGTATCTTGGCAGGATGGATTTTACAATTCTTACAAGCATAAGCGAAGGGCAACCTTTGACTATCTTGGAAAGTTTTGCAAATCACAAGCCCGTTATAGCGACTGACGTGGGCGATTGCAGAGGGTTAATTTACGGCGCAGAGGATGAATTCGGTGCTGCGGGAATTCTTACGCATATCATGAATACGTCAGAAATTGCTTTGGCCATAACGGAACTTGCTACTCATCCCGGTCTTTGCAAGGAGTACGGAGAAAACGGATACAAAAGAGTTGACAAGAGATTCCGTATTGAAAACATGAAAAAAAGCTATGGAGAAATTTACGAAGAAATAGGCTGGAATTACGGAAAGATTTAAAGGAGATATTTTTAATGGCCGGTATAGGAATCAGACTTAACCGAATATACAGTAAAAATACGCTTATCACGAGTCTGTTCGGCTTCGGATACAGTACCGTAATAACGGTTGCTCCGATGTTTTTGGTAATATTGGCTGTTTTTTTGATGCAGTATCTTCTCGGTGTAAGCAGGCTTGGCTATACCGAAAGGGAACTTTATGCCTGTACGGTTCTTTATATTTTTATATTTGGTCTTTTGACGGCTTCTCCGTTTAATGCAGTTTTGTCAAAGTACATGTCGGACATCATTTATAATGAAACCTATGAAGACATCCTGCCATGCTACTACGTGGGGCTTATAATGAATATTTTTTTATCAAGCCTGTTCGGAATTCCGTTTTGCATACGAGAATATTTAGTCGGCGGGGTAGATCTTCTTTTTGTCTTCCTAGGGTACTGCGGTTATGTATCTCTTGTATTTGTGTTTTATTCGATGCTCTATCTTTCCATATGCAAGGACTATAAGAAAATTTCTTTGTTCTTCTTAATAGGAATGACGGTTACAGTGCTTTTATCAGTGTTTCTTGTTTATGTTTTAAAACAGGATGTGATTACGGTAATGCTTTTATGTCTTGATGTTGGATTTATTGTAATCGGAGCCTTGGAACTCGCACTTGTAAAAAGTTACTTCAGAAAGAGCAGCGGGAATTATAAAGAAGTTTTTCGTTACTTTAAGATTCATTGGCAGCTTGTGGTCACCAATTTTCTTTATTCACTCGGACTTTACATTCATAACTTTGTATTCTGGACAACGGATATGCATATAGTTATTGCGAAGACCTTTGTCTGTACGGAAAGTTATGACATGGCAAGCTGTCTTGCTATGTTTACCAATATTTCAGCCACTGTTATCTTTATTTCACGAGTGGAAATGCATTTTCATGAAAGATATAAAGCCTATTCGGAAGCCGTTATCGGCGGCAGGGGAAGAGATATTGAAAATGCAAAGAGGCGTATGTTTATTCAACTTAGCGATGAACTTATGAACCTTGCACGCTTACAATTTATAGTTTCGGTAGTGATTTTCTTGCTTTGCATCATATTCCTGCCGCGTCTTGGCTTTGGCGGACTTGTCATGCAGATTTATCCGTGTCTCGCCGCAGGATATTTCATATTGTTTATAATGTATGCGGCAATTATTTTTCTTTATTATTTTAATGATTTGACGGGTTCAATGATTACGGCCTTTGTATTTTGCCTTGTAACCTTAATCGGAAGTATTTACGCAACAAAACTTACCGCAATTTGGTATGGAATAGGCCTTGTTGTGGGGGCTTTTGCCGGATGGGTGGTAGCGTATATGAGACTTAGGTCGATGGAAAAAAACTTGGATGTACATGTATTCTGTCAGGGCTCGATTTTAAAAAGTCATTCAGGCAGGAGACCATCAAACAGGGTATACAGTAGGGCAGAAAAAGGTTAGAGGGGTGTGCTTATGGAAGCAGGAATGTTATTGCGTATCATTATGATAGGAGCGGGAGTTTTTCTTTTTGGCATAACGGTAGCGTCCCTTGCAAAAAGAAGGATGACGGACGTTTTTTGCCTTATTTGGGAATTGATATCGGTTTTGTTGGTTTTGGCGGGTATTTTGTTAAAGCCTGCAGGGTGGAATAAATACATCAGTTTTACAGGATTGATGATTATATTACTGATAGGCTTTTGCCTGATTTACGGGGCATATTTTATCAGTGCCAGAATATCTGAACTTATGCGGAAAAATCAGGAACTTGCCATGCATGTTTCCTTGCTCGAAGCAGAATATGAGGAGATTAAGGAAAAACTTGATAAACTGAATGGTGAAGAGCAATGAAGAAGGTTTTGAAAAACTACGTGGACCTCAAGGAGCAGCCGATTCCTGAGGGCCACCACCTCCTTGAGGTCGACGACCTCAAGATGTACTTCCACACCGAGGACGGCATCGTCCACGCGGTCGACGGCGTGAGCTACACGCTCGATCGCGGCGAGACCCTCGGCGTGGTGGGCGAGTCCGGTTCCGGCAAGTCCGTCACCGCGATGACCATCATGGGCCTCATCTCCATGCCCCCGGGCA
>CAZCPW010000036.1:0-9068 GCA_964499925.1 uncultured Lachnospiraceae bacterium | reverse complement strand
CATCAGGAAAGAAATGATTACCGAAAGGTTTTCGGAAGAAACCCATATAAGCACCAAAATTATAAAGGATGCAACCGGTGTTGACTTTATAACCGCAACGGGGAGAGAAAGAAAACCTCGTGCAGCCTTTGATTTATAGGAGAGAGCTCCGAGAAAAATACCAAATATAACCGCACTTAAAAAGCCTAAACAAATTCTCAGAAAGGTAAAGCCAATAGCCTGCCAGAAGTCCGGTTCAAAAATCAGACCTGCAAGGCAGATAACAGTTTTAACGGGTGAAACAAGAAGGATATCCGATTTAAGGCACATTGCTAAAATCTGCCATAGGATAAGCCAGATAAGTACGGACCAAAAAGGTATTTTATTTTTCCGTGTAGTAGAAGTCGTCATCCGGAATTTCACCGCCTACCGAGTCGGGATTTTGCTTGAAAAGTGTCTCTAAGTAGCCGTTAAGCTTTGATTTCATTTCGCTGCCGTCAATAAAGGTTATATTACAGTTCGGTATTGCAATCTTCGCCACGGCTTCCTTAATGATACCATAATTTTCAATCAGGGCAGCGGCATCGTCGTTGTTTTCGTTTGTGAAGTCAACGGATTCTTTATACTGTTTGAGGAATAAATCAACTGCATCTTTGTGCTCGCTTATGAAGTCGGTTCTTGCTACTACTACACCGGTGATAAGAGATGCGTCACTTCCGCCGGCTTTCGCGCATTTCTCCCATTCTTCAGTCATGTCAATGGCAACACGTGTGTTCTCATTTGCAAGTTTTACTGTTGTGACGAAGGGTTCGGGAAGCATTGCAACACCGTCCGGGTCGCTTTCCAAGGCACTTACACACTCGGTGTGCTCGGATTTGTATTCAATCGTCACATCCTTTTCCGGGTCTATCCCGTTAGATGTAAGCAAATAGTTAAGGGCATATTCGGGGGTTGCACCCTTGCCGGATGCATATATGGTCTTACCTTTCAAATCGGAAACACTTTCAATTGATGTTCCGTTTTCGACGATATAGAGAACACCCAGAGTATTTACGGCAAGAACTTTGATGCCACCGTCCGTTTTGCCGTAAAGAACGGCTGCGAGATTTGCCGGGATACAGGCAATATCAATTTCACCCTGTACCAAAGACGGAGTAATTTCATCCGCACTTCCCGCAACGGTAAAGGAATAATGGTTCGAGTCTGTTTCACCGTTATCGGATTCTTCCATAAGCTTTACCATGCCCATTGCCGTGGGGCCTTTGAGTGCGGCTGCCTTAATATTCGTATCGGAAACATCCTGTCCGCAGCCTGTAAAAAGAAAGGCAGTGAGCAGGGACAAAGACAATATAAGCGAAGTTATTTTTGATTTCATATTTTCCTCCGTGGGTTTCTTTATACACAAGAACACCGACGAAAGAATAGCACAGAGGGGCATGGTTTGCAATCACCGGCCGTTATAACTCTCCGTGCCATACAATTCATAATCAGGTGAAATGAAGTCTTCCCGTAAGCGCAGCGATTATCACAAGCGCAATCAGAAAGATAACCGGGACGAGCAAAGCTATTGTACGGTTGTTTTTGCTTTTCTGTATACCGAAGCTCATCGCAAACACGGCAAGTATACATACAAGGAAGCTAAGCAAGTGATGCGGAAAATCACCGTAACACTTGACCGCATAAGTGAGCCCCATGGCAAGCAAAATTGTATTTCCTATGCCCAGTATTATTGCTCCGAGCGCATTCTGTTTTTTACAATAATATGCGATAAAGCCTCCGGGAAGCGTTAAAAAGGTCATGAAAAGCCAGGTTGACTTATAGTAGACAAGCGCTTTGTCAACCGTGAGGTTTCCACCCACTATTTCAACCGCATATATGAGTGGCTGGCTTATTAAAAAGAACGCGAAGCACTTTAGCATCGCTTCCCAATTCTTATGACAGTTTGTAACGATTATAATTGCGAAAATTACCCACCATTCAAAATATGTACCGATATCCTGTACGGAAGTATCCTTAAAGGCGGGTACCAGCATGACAAGTCCGGTATAAACCGCGGCAACTACCGCAAAAAGAATCACTTGCGGCCAGCCCATTTTTAATCTTCCGAAAATTTTCCCGGCTAAGTTTTTCATGATGTAAACTCCTTAAAAATTCATTACAAGGTATCTTACCACCTTTCATGAAAAAAAACATTAAAGCCCCACACAGATTTTGCTCATGTGTGGGGTAGGTATTATGAACCGTATATTTGATTTTTTTCTTTTTCCCCGTCAGCCCTTTACGGCTCCTGCCGTAAGACCGTCTACAATCTGGTTACTGAACATACAGTAAACAATAATCGTCGGGATTATGGCAATGATGATTGCCGCAAACATCTGAGAATAGTTGGTATTATATGGCCCTACGAACTTTGAAAGTGCAACCGGGAGAGTTTTCTTTGTATCGTCCGAAATGAATACCATCGCAAGTAAAAGTT
Organism: uncultured Lachnospiraceae bacterium; assembly: GCA_964499925.1. Taxonomy (GTDB): domain Bacteria; phylum Bacillota; class Clostridia; order Lachnospirales; family Lachnospiraceae; genus UBA1258. Next base: position 6,613 of record CAZCPW010000036.1, on the reverse strand, counting down.
CATTCCAGTTGGCGACAAAGGTCATGAGTCCCGTTACGAAAAGTCCTGTCTTTGAAAGCGGAAGCGCAACGGTTACAAAAATCTTGTAAATGGAAGCTCCGTCTATGCAGCCTGCTTCTATGAGTTCATTCGGCATGCTGTTGAAGAAGCCCGTCATGATGTAAATCGTTACGGGAAGCGAAAAGGTAACGTACGGAATTATCAGGCCCAGCAGGTTGTTTGAAAGGCCCATCTTTGCAAACCTTGTAAATAACGGTATCAGCACGCAATGCACGGGCATCATCATTCCTATCATGAAATACGTCATGCAGGGCTTTGAAAGTTTCCATCTGAATCGGCTTAAGGCAAAGGCTGCCATCGAGCCCACGATCATGCTTATTATCAAAGAGCCTATGCACACAATTGCCGAATTAAGAGTTGCGATTCCGAGTTTACCCGCCGTCCAGGCAAAGGTGAAATTGTCCAAATAAAAGCTTTCGGGCAACGCAAACGGAGATGTGAAAATCTCTGCGTTTGTCTTAAAGGAAACCATGAATACCCAGGCTATCGGGGCAATATAAATAACCGCCACCAATGTAAGGAAGATATAAATTATGATTTTTAAAGCAATCGATTTTTTGTTCTTTTTCATTTAAGCCTCCTTACATCTCGTAATTTTCGGTCTTGACAAATTTGTTGATAAAGCCCGTAACCGCCAGACAAAGAACGATTAAGAGCACGCCGATGGCGCTTGCATAACCGTATTTATTGTACTTGAAGCCTTGGGTATAAAGATGGGTGGCAAGGACCTCCGTCTGGTGATTCGGCCCGCCCTCCGTCATGTTGTAAATCAAATCAAAGAATTTAAGCGACCCGATAGCATTCAATGACATTGCGGTCGCCACCATCGGTCGAATAAGCGGAAGTGTGATGTGAAAGAAGCTTTTTGCCTTTGTACAGCCGTCGATATAAGAAGCTTCGTACAGAGATTTGTTTATCCCCGAAATTTGCGCCATGTAAAGCATCATCGACTGTCCGACATACTGCCACAAGGCTACAAAGGCTATAACCCACATCGGCAGGATGATGTATCCGTTTGTGTCCATGAGCCACAACGGTCCTTCGATTCCGAATTGCGCAAGGAGCTGGTTAATGCCGAGCTTGGGACTGAAAATGAACATCCACAAAAGTCCCAACGCGGTTGATGAAAGTACGCAAGGAAGGTAGATGATGTTTTTGTAAAGGTTCCTTCCTTTTTCGATGTTCGTAAGTATCGCCGCCAGGAACATTCCGCAAATCAGCTGGGAAATGCACGAGAACACCAGAAAGAAAACCGAGTTCTTTATGGCGTACTTCAAGCTCTTGTCGTCCAACATATTCTTGTAGTTTTCAAGTCCTATAAATTTCGGAGCCGTGATTCCCTTATACTCGCAGAAAGAATAATATACAGACTGGCAAATCGGTATAAACAATATAAAGGTAAAAAGCAAAAAAGCCGGTAGGATGAATATCAGTATCGCCTTTTTATTGCTAAGCATTTTGTTCATGATGCATCTCCCAATAAATCTGTCTTTAAAGTTCACAACCGGCAAGCCTGTGCAAATGTTTACGGATAAATTCGTATCGTCAAATGCAGGGTTTGCCGGTTATGAGAGGATGAGCGTTTTATCTGCAGTTCTTTACGTAGAAGTCTTCCATTTCCTGTGCTGCCTCAGCGGAAGTCAAGTCGCCGAGATATACGGATACCATTGTGTCATCGAAGAATGAACCTGCTTCGGTCGTGGGAAGTGATTCATTGTAGAATCCGAAGGTTCCGGTAGCATTTGAGAATACATCCATTACGTAGCTTAATTGCTGGGGTGCAACCGATGCATCGTATTCAACATTCGTGACGGGAATCTTTCCGCCGATTTCTGCCGTATACTTCTGAGCGGTGTCATCCGTAAAGTACTTCATAAGAGCAATTGCCGCTTCAGGATACTTTGTGGATGAGCTCATAGCAAGTGAGTCTGATTTGGCAATAACTCTTTCAACTCCGGGGAACTGGAATACGCCGCACTTTGATTCAAAATCGGGATTTGAACCGTTGATCTGTGCGATTGCCCAGGATCCCTGGATAAGGATTGCTGCTTCTTCATTGTAGAATGCTGCCGTAGCAACATCGTTGGTGTCGCCTGCAGCCGTAGGCTGGAAGTACTGTGAGAGCTCTACAAGCTTGTCTGCGGCTTTCTGAAGTTTGCCGTCTGTCCAGCTTGCCGATCCGTCTGCAAGAGCCGAAAGGTCAACACCCTCTGCCTCGCAAAGATAACCCGCTACCATTGATAAGCACCATGCGGTACCTGCCGAAATCGAAATAGGTGTGTAGCCTGCATTCTGAAGCTTTTCACAAGCATCAAGCATTTCATCCCAGTTCGTGGGAACCTCTGCGCCTGCCGCATCAAACATCTCCGTATTGTAGAAAGCACAAGCTGCTGCGATATTCAACGGAACAGCATAAATCTGACCGTCATATGTCATCTGTGAGAAAACAGCGTCCGATGTAAAGGTATCCTTCCATCCGTCGGCATCAAGATACTGATTGAGAGGTGCTGCCACACCGGGATCTACATAATCGGTAAGGTTGGGGCCGGGGCTTACGATGAACACGTCCGGTGCCTCGCCCGATGCCACAAGTGCATTTAACTTTGTGTAGTACTCCTCAAGGTTCGTGGTAATGGGAGTTACATGGTATTTGCCTTCGTAATCCGCATTGAAACGGTCGATTACATCCGCATATCCCAAGGAAATAAGATCCTCGGTTGCATTTAAATCATCCCAAAACATCCATGTGATTTCCTGAACTCCGCTATCCGAAGAAGAGGAACTTCCGCAGCCGGTCGCAAGGCCCAAAGCCATCGTGAGCGTAAGCACTGCTGCCAACAATTTCTTTTTCATAAATAACCCTCCTAAAATTTAATCAGCAGATTTTGCTGTTAGGATTAATTTAGCATAGGCGATTGCTCACTTCTTAATAATTGTTGTTAATCTGTTGTTAATTCTTGTTGTGATTTTTGCGCATTTTATAGGCTTGTTGTATATTGTGCAAAACTTTTGCCTTGAATTTTTATGCACTTTGCTGAGCATGGTGAAAATCATTTTGCAAAAAACAGAGCATTAAATAGCAACATCTGCATATTAATATCATTCTTTTTCATTTATGATGAAGGCGCAAGGGCACACGGAGGGTGACGACATGATAGAAAGTTTAAACGGCATATACGAAACGGTAAACTACAAGCAGAGCACATCAATAAAGCTCTATGAGAACGATGACTTCGAGGACTACCCGCCTCACTGGCACACTACGCCGGAAATAATCATGCCGACCGAGAACTCCTATACCGTGGAATGCTACAATGAAACCTTCCGATTAAAAGAAGGCGACATCATCTTCATCTGTCCCGGCTGCGTCCACAGCCTGTACGCACCGAAGGACGGCGGAAAGCGTATTATTTTTCAGGCAGACATCATTCCCTTGCGTTTTATGAAAAAGACGGAAACCATACTGAGCCTGATTTCGCCGCTTATCGTCATTACCCCCGAAGAATATCCGGACGTATACGAAAAGGTGAAAGACCTCCTGTTTGAAATATGCGAAGAATACAACGGGAATGATTCTTTTTCCGAATTTGCGATATACGGTAAGCTTTTGGAAATTTTCAAGCTGATTGGGAGCAGCCGTGCCAACTATGAGACGGACAAGAAAATAATCGGGCGGGATAAAAAACAGGATAACTATATTGAAAAATTCATCGGGATATGTGACTACATATCCCAACATTTCACCGAGGAACTGACGCTTGAAGACATCGCGGACAGGAGCGGATTCAGCAAGTACTATTTTTCAAAGTTGTTTAAGCAGTTTACGAATATGTCTTTTTACAAATACGTCAGTCAAAAAAGGATTGAAAAGGCATCGGAGCTTTTGATAGTGCCGGATTTATCCGTTACAACCATTGCCTTAAATTGCGGGTTTGACTCCCTTTCATCCTTTATCCGTATGTTTAAGCTTTTCAAGGGCTGCACTCCCACCGAATTCAGAAGCATGTATTCGCACGGAGAGTTATGATTATGGGTTGACATGCTTGATTTTAAATGGACTATGATAATCACATCGAAGCATGTTACAATAATTCAAAGAAATTGGGAATTTGCAACGGAAATTATGTTAAAATACACGCAAAGAAAGTGAGGAGCTGCTATGTTGTATCCTTTTATGACTCTTGATGATAAGACAGAAATTGTGCATTCTGATGCTTATATTGAAAACGGGAAGGAAAAAGTGCGTGTTGAAATTGAAAAACCCGTAGAAGGGGGATTCTGTTCCGCAGAATGTGTACTTCCTGACTACACATGGAGTAACATACAGGGATTTACTGAAAAAGATATAGAAAATTTGCAGGAATTGGTAGCCTCCCTTGCTCACGTAATTATAAGGTTGGCACGTGAAGGAGGGTTTGATAATGCCTCAGGTTTTTAAAATAGGCTCATATCTGGTATATTTTTGGATTCATGAGGGTATGCCGTTAGAACCGATACACGTTAATGTGGCGGAAAAAGTACCCATTCAGAACGCTACGAAAATTTGGATTACCCGAAACGGAAGATGCATTGTATCAAATAATGCATCCAGAATACCGGAACGCCAATTGCGGATAATTATGGATGTAATAGAAGTTCGCTATAAGGAAATTGAAAAGCTATGGATAAATAAATTTGGTAGAATTACGTATTATTGTTGAATACACCCTCTCAGTTATATTCAAACCTTGCAGCTGCACGTTCATATCCTTATCGGAAGCAATGCTTTGAATTGGGCTGTCCACTTACCTTGTTTTTACTGCGTCAGTGTGGTAAATTAGAAGGGATACATTGGAGGGTCGACTATGAAAGAAAATAAGAGAGGCACATTCTCCGGTAAAATAGGGTTTGTGCTTGCGGCCGCAGGTGCGTCTGTAGGCCTCGGAAATATATGGAGATTCCCATATCTTGCTGCTAAGTACGGTGGGGGAATCTTTTTGCTTGTCTATATTATTCTGGCACTTACCTTCGGTTACACCATGATTGTTGCCGAAACTGCCATCGGACGTATGTCCAAGAAAAGCCCCGTCGGCGCTTTCAATACATTCACCAAGTCAAAAGTACTTCGCATCGGCGGTTGGATTAACGCAATTGTGCCTTTCCTGATAGTCCCGTACTATTCGGTAATCGGCGGCTGGGTAATCAGATACCTTTGGGGATACATGACGGGAGAGTGCAGTGCACTTGCGGAGGACAATTATTTCTCAAACTTTATTTCAGACGGTGTTTCGGTTGAAGTCTGCTTTCTGATATATGCACTTCTTACACTTTTGATAGTTTTTGCGGGAATTGAAAACGGTGTTGAACGAGTTTCAAAGATTATGATGCCGATTCTTGTAGTACTGTCGATTATCGTAACAATTTATTCGGTTACAAGACCCGGAGCTTTCGAGGGAGTTAAATATTTCCTGATTCCGAACTTTAAGAATTTCTCACTGATTACCGTTGTTTCGGCGATGAGCCAGATGTTTTATTCGCTTTCGATTGCCATGGGTATTCTTGTTACCTACGGATCTTATATGAAAAAGGATGTCTGCATCGAAAGTTCCACCAGGAATGTTGAATTTTTTGATACCGCGATTGCTTTTATGGCAGGTCTTATGATAATTCCCGCGGTCTTTGCGTTTTCATCGGGCGATCCCGAAGCGCTCAACGCAGGCCCCTCGCTGATGTTTATTACGATTCCCAAGGTCTTTGATTCCATGGGACTCGGAACTCCAATCGGAATTCTGTTCTTTTTACTCGTTCTATTTGCTGCACTTACAAGTTCAATAGCGCTTGCCGAGAGTGCGGCGTCCACTTTCCAGGATGAGTTTAAGATGAGCCGCAGAAAGTCCACGATTCTTGTCGGCGTCGTAATGCTCATACTCGGTACGCTTTCATCCCTGGGGTACGGCCCGCTCGGAGACGTAAAGATTCTCGGAATGCAGTTTTTGGATTTCTTCGATTTCATCACGAACTCGGTTATGATGCCGATTGCGGCAATTGCAACCTGCATTCTTGTTTCGTACGTAATCGGAATTGATGCGATTGAAGAGGAGATGCTTTTAAACGGAGGCACCTTCAAGAGAAAGAAAATATTTATCTTGATGATTCGTTTCCTTTGTCCCTTGTTTGCGGCAGTCATATTGATAAGTTCCGTACTGAATGCTTTCGGAATTATATCAATGTAAGTATGGAATTATGATTCAAAAAGTGGTAGAATAACAGTCTGTAGTAAGTGAAACAGAGGTTATTTCAATGGTTAAGCATGTGATTCTTTGGACTTTAAAGGATGAGTATTCCGGAGCCCAGATTGCGGAGATCAAGGACGGCATAAAGAGAGGACTTGAAGGCTTAAAGGGGAAGATTCCCGGACTTGTGGATATTAATGTATACACAGAAGGCCTTAAAAGCGCGAATGTCGATTTGATGCTTGATTCCGTCTTTGAAAGTGAAGAAGCCTTAAAGGGATATTCGGTACATCCTATGCATGTGGCGGTAGCCAATGAAAAGGTCAGACCGTTCACCGCTT
>CAZCPW010000035.1:0-9086 GCA_964499925.1 uncultured Lachnospiraceae bacterium | reverse complement strand
ATATCAAACTTCTTTATCATAGTTTAAAATCCTAATAGATGAACATAGCATCCCCAAAGCTGAAGAAACGATATTTTTCTTTGACGGCAATATTATATGCATTCAAAACGTTTTCACGACCCGCAAGTGCGGAAACAAGCATTATCAGCGTGGATTCCGGAAGGTGAAAGTTCGTGATAAGGCAGTCGAGTGCCTTGAATTTATACCCCGGATAAATAAAAATGCTCGTATCACCCGAACCGGGAATTATCTTACCGTTTTCGTCTGCAACGCTTTCTATCGTACGACAGCTAGTGGTTCCGACACATATAATACGACCGCCGTTTGATTTTGCCAAATTAATTTCATCGGCCGCTTCTTTGGTAACTCGATAAAATTCGGTATGCATATGGTGATTTAAAATATTGTCTTCCTTGACGGGTCTGAAGGTACCGAGCCCCACATGAAGGGTGACAAATACGATTTTAACCCCCTTAGCCCTTATCTCATCTAAAAGTTCCTCAGTAAAATGAAGTCCTGCGGTTGGAGCCGCAGCACTTCCTTCAAATTTGGCATAAACCGTCTGATAACGGTTCTTATCTTCAAGCTTATGTGTGATGTAGGGAGGAAGCGGCATTTCTCCGAGCTTGTCAAGAATCTCTTCAAAGATACCCTCGTAAGTAAATTTAACTACCCTGCTTCCTTCGTCTACAATATCTATTACTTCGGCTGTCAAAATCCCGTCGCCGAATTCTATTATCTGACCGATTTTCGCCTTCTTACCGGGCTTTGCAAGGCATTCCCAGGTATCTGCATCAAGCCTCTTTAATAAAAGAAGTTCGATAACGGCACCCGTATCCTTTCTCGTCCCGAGCAAACGCGCAGGAATAACCTTTGTATTGTTAAGAACAAGACAGTCTCCGGGATTTAAAAAGTCGATAATGTCATAGAAATGCTTATGTTCAATTTCACCGGTCTTTTTATTAAGAGTCATCAGCCTGGAATCGCTTCTTTTCAGAAGCGGATCCTGGGCTATCAACTCCTTGGGCAGATCATAATAATAATCCGATCTTAAAAGTTCTTCCATCTTACATTCCCAAAGCTTTTATAAAAGCAACGTAACCTCTCATTGTTTCATAGGTATCTGCCTTACTGGTAGCTTCATAGGGAGCATGCATATTCAATACGGCAACGCCCGCATCAATTACATTCATACCGTACTTTGCCATGATATAGGCAATTGTTCCGCCGCCGCCGACATCAACTTTACCAAGCTCCGCAAGTTGAAATACGACATGTGCCTCATCCATTACTTTCCTGATGTATGCGATAAATTCGGCATTTGCGTCGTTGGAACCCGACTTTCCTCTTGACCCGGTGAACTTTGAAAATACCATTCCACCGCCCATTACCGAGCAGTTCTTCTTTTCAAAAGCGGATGCATATGAAGGATCGAAGGCCGCATTAACGTCCGAAGAAAGCATGCAGGAATTTGCAAGGCATCTTCTTACACTAAGCTCCGAATAATTTCCTTCAAGGTTTACAAGCTCGGCGATTACGTTTTCAAAGAACATGGATGTCATACCGGTTGCTCCGACGCTTCCGATTTCTTCTTTATCTACCAAAATGCAGCAAGCTGTTCTTTCCACATCGGGGGTTAAAAGCATTGCGTACAAAGAAGAGAATGCGCAAACCCTGTCATCCTGTCCGTAAGCAAGAATCATGCTTCTGTCAAAGCCTGCTTCACGAGCCTTTCCTGCAGGTACGACTTCAAGCTCCGCGGAAAGAAAATCTTCTTCCTCAATATCATATTCATCCTTTAAGGTCTTAAGGATAAGAGCCTTTACGGGATCTTTTTCTTTCTCGTCTTTTTCACCCTTCTTGGGCTTTACGGTAAGAGGCTTGTTTCCGACGATGATATCCAAAGCTTCACCTTCGATTACCTTTGAAGCCTTCTTTTCAAGCTGCTCCTGTGCCAAGTGAATCAGCAAATCGGAGACAAAGAACACGGGATCGGTCTCATCTTCACCTATAGCCATCTCAACAGTGGTTCCGTCCTTCTTAATCACAACGCCGTGAAGGGAAAGCGGAATTGCAACCCATTGATACTTCTTTACGCCGCCGTAATAGTGGGTATCAAGGTAGGCAATGTTGGTATCCTCATATAAAGGATTTGCCTTGATATCCATTCTGGGGGAATCGATGTGAGCTCCCAAAATATTCATACCCTTTTCAAGAGTTTCGTTACCGATGTTAAAAAGAATAATGGACTTATTCATGTTAACGGCGTAAATCTTGTCGCCCTTCTTTAAGCCGTTGCCTTCTTTTAATTTTTCCTCAAGCTCGACATAGCCGGACTTTTCAACCATATTAACTATAACGTTTACACACTCACGTTCCGTCTTTGCATTGTCAAGGAAATCTCTGTAATCCTTGTTGAAGACTTCACATTCCTTTAACTGCTTTGACGAATAGGTTTCCCAAACATTTTTGTGTTCCATAATCTGCTCCTTTTACGCTCTCAGCGTAACATTATATTTGTCCTTTAAGACGTTAAGAATTTTATCGACTTCCGAATCGATAAAGGAACCCTTAAACTCCTCATCCTTAGGTGTGAATACAACCGAATAAGCCATGCTCTTCTTGTCAAGGCCAAGCTGCAGGCCCTCGTATACATCGAAAAGATTAATGCTTGTGATGTACTCGCTGGTCTCTTTTAAAGTCTTTTCAATCATGGCTGCGGTTACATCTCTTCCCATTACAAAGCAAAGGTCGCGCTTCTCTTCGGGGAACTTAGGTAAGGGTTTAAACTTCCTATCCTTGCCATAATACTTTGAAAGTAAGTTTAAATCAAGTTCTGCCACAAAAGACGGAACCCTCATGTCAAGTTCATCGATGATTTCATAAAGAACCTGCCCCATATATCCTACTATTTCACCGCTGCAGAGAATCTTTGCGGTCCTGTAAGGATGTAAGAAGGTCTTATTTGTAACATCATATTCAAAGTCAATATCCAAAGCCTTTGAAACGGCTTCAACCACTCCCTTAAGAGAATAGAAATCTTCATCGTTACCGAATACTCCGATTGCGATGGTTTCTTTTTCATCGGGATATTCCTTTAGGGGAAGCTCTTTTGCAATAAAGCGGTTTCCGAGCTCAAAGATACGTCCGCTGAGTGTGCCGTTCTTTTGATTTAAGGCCATTGCGCGAATCATCTGAGGTGCAAGAGTCGTACGCATCAGTGACAAATCCTTGTTAATGGGATTGATAAGTTTGATCGCATGTCTCAAAGGATCGTCCTCGGGAAGTCTTAAAAGGTCAAGATCGGAAGGTGAAAAGAATGAATAATGAACACCCTCAAATGCTCCCTGTGCACAAAGTGCACGCTTAATCTTAAGCTCGGTCTTCTGTCTTAAATTGTATCCGCCGCTTGTAACCTCAGCTGTAGGTATAAAGGTAGGCTTGATATGGTCGTAACCGTACATACGGATTACTTCCTCGGCTACATCCTGATAAGTCTCCATGTCGCCTCTGTAGGCAGGTACCATAAGTGTGAGCTCATCGCCGTTAAGCTTAGGTGCAAAGTTTAAATTTTTAAGGATTCTTAAAATATCCTCATCCGGAACGGTTATACCGAGAACGGCATTAACCTTCTTGACGCTAACCTTTAATTCCTTTGGCTCAATCGAATTTCCGACATTTACGTCAAAGGACGTAGCCGAAACTTTACCGCAATTAAGCTCTTCAACAAGATGCAGAGCTCTCTTCAATGCCATAACGGTTGAATACTCGTCAACACCCTTTGAATATCTGGAACTTGAATCGGAGATCTGACCCAAGGCCCTTGAACTCTTTCTGATATTGTCACGCATGAATTTTGCGGATTCAAACATGACTTCCTTTGTAGTATCGAGAATTTCCGAATTAAGACCGCCCATAATTCCGGCAAGTGCAACGGGTTTAACCTTGTCACAGATTACAAGGTTGTTGGTATTTAAAGTAAATTCCTTTTCGTCTAAAGTAACAATCTTCTCTCCGTCATGAGCCCTTCTTACGTTAATTTCACTTCCTTCAAGATAATCAAAGTCAAACGCATGCATGGGCTGACCGATTTCTTTAAGGACATAGTTTGTGATATCAACAATATTTGAAATTGCAGAGCATCCGACAAGTGCAAGTCTTCTGCGCATCCATTGAGGTGAAGGCTTTATATCGACATCATAGATGTAATGAGCACTGTAACGAGGGCAAAGGTCACCTGCTTCAACCGTTACCTTAAACTCCTTCTTAACGTCGGTTTCCGTATAGTCAAGAGCGGGCTCTTTTAAAGGAAGTTCGAGTACTGCAGCCACCTCTCTTGCAATACCGAAAATGCTCTGACAATCCGGTCTGTTGGCTGTAATTGATATATCGAAAATCCAATCATCAAGGCCGACAAGGGGCTTTATATCGGCGCCTACGGTTGCATCATCCGGAAGAAGTAAAAGTCCGTTATAGCCTGCGCCTTCATACATATCTTCGGTCAGACCGATTTCAACACCCGAACAAAGCATACCAAAGGAATCATATCCTCTTAATTTACCTGCATTAATGGTCATGACTCCTTCAACCGTCTTGTGGTCTTTGGCTGTTGCATAAACCGTTGCTCCGACAAGTGCAACGGGGAATTTCTTTCCGGCGCATACATTGTCGGCACCGCAGCAAATCTGAAGAGGTTCAGCCTCTCCCACATCAACGGAGCATAAATGAAGGTGCGTATCGGGAATGGCTTCACAGGTCTTTACAAGACCTACCACAACCTTTGAAATATCTTTTCCGACCTCATATTTTTCTTCAACCTCAAAGCCGCATGAGAAAAGCTTTTCTTCAAGCTCGTCGGGTGAAACGTTTATATCTACATAATCCTTTAACCAACTTAAGGGTACTAACATTTTTCTTTCTCCCTTCTTTAATCGTCAATCTGATCAAGCACTCTTAAATCCGATTCGAATAAAAGCTTGATATTGTTAATTCCGTACTTAAGCATTGCAATTCTTTCGATACCGATACCGAAAGCAATTCCGCTGTAAACATCGCTGTCGATGCCGCAGCCTTCCAAGACCTTCTTGTTTACGACGCCGGCTCCGAGTACTTCGATCCAACCGGTCTGCTTGCAAAGCTTGCAGCCCTTTCCCTTGCACTGGAAGCAGCTTACGTCAACTTCAACCGAAGGCTCGGTGAAGGGGAAATAAGAAGGACGAAGTCTTGTGGTGGTGCCGTCACCGAAAATCTTTTCAACGAAGACGTTCAGCATTCCCTGAAGGTCGCAAAGTGTAATTCCTTTGTCGACTACAAGGCCTTCCATCTGTGAGAACATCGGCGAATGTGTTGCGTCGTCATCCGAACGGAATACCTTACCGGGAGAAATAACCTTAATCGGAGGTTTCTGCTCTTCCATTACATGAATCTGTCCGGAAGAAGTCTGCGTACGAAGTAAAAATTCAGGGCTCAAATAAAAGGTGTCCTGCATGTCTCTGGCCGGATGATCCTGAGGAGTATTTAACGCTGTAAAATTGTAATAATCGGTCTCAATTTCGTTGCCTTCGTAAATATCAAAGCCCATGGAACCGAATATATCAACTATCTGATTCCTAATCTGGGTATTGGGGTGAAGATTTCCGACGGGTCTCATCTTTGCAGGCATGGTAACGTCGATTTTCTCTGCTTCATATTTAAGCTTCATCTCGGCGTTCTTAAGATTCTCTTCAAGTTCATCAAACTTGGCCTGAGCCCATCCTCTTATCTCATTAACCTTTTTACCGTAATCGGCCTTCATGTCATTGGGAATTTTTCCCATTTCACGCATCAGCGATCCGATTTTGCCGGTTTTTGAATCCATCAGGCTCTTACGATATTCGAATGCTCTCTTCGAACTGTCAAGATTGCCGATTTCATCGGAAATTTCCTGTTTAAGTGCTGAAAGTTTTTCTGTCAGTTCTTTTAAATCAGCCATAAAATCCTCCTAAAAAAAGCCCACGGCAAAGAATTAACTCTGCCATGGGACGAATAATCGCGGTACCACCCATGTTCCGTAAATACGGCACTTAATTAATGCTTAACGCGCACACACGTCGACAACTACTAAAATTCACTGTCAAAGCTAAGATGTGAATTTCATATATGATCTTAAATCTAAGGAAGCTTTCAGCCCGCGACTTCCTCTCTCTTTAGACAAATCATATACTACTGTGCATCCTCACGGCCTTTTCTAGACAAATATAGAAGATAATCTTTTTTTTGTCAAGAATTGTAAAATTACAGTTCTTTCAACTCGCTTTTAACATCGTCAAAAGAATTTTCTTTATCCAATAATGCCAGAATAACGGGTCTGAAATACTTGTTAAGGTTGTCGCCGATAAACAAAATGTACATACAGAAGTAAAGCCAGACAAGGATAACAATAATGGTGGTAAGGCTTCCGTACATACTGTAGGCGTTAAAGTTGTTTACGTAAAAAGAAAAAAGATACGTAAATCCGGTCCATGCAACAGCCGAAATAAAGGCTCCCGGAATGGTTTCCCTGAATCTGTGCTTCCTGCAGGGAAGTAACGAATAGCAAAGCATGAATACAATTGACAAAAGTACAACCGAAATCAGGGTTCTGAAATTCATGAGAGTATACACGATGTTTGCAATCTTCGGAAAATGCACTACCAGATGATCTACGATAAAGTTTCCGCCGACAAGAAGTATCAATAAAGCAATAATACCTACCAAAAAAATAAGAGTATATACTGCGGATATGGCTCTTATCAGGAAACCGTTTCTTTTGTCCACATAATCGTCGATTGCATTAAAGCCTGTCATCAGGGAATTAACACCCTTGCTGGCAGACCAAAGCGTACCGATTGCCGTTACGAAGACAAGTCCCATTGAACGTTCGGACACTTCATTAATCACCGAAATCAAAAACTCTCCCGTTCCCGACGGGAATTCATATTTCACCCAATTAGTAATCAGGTTGGAATCAATCGGAGTATATGGGAGAATCGAAAATAACAGCATTATCATCGGTATGAAGGATAAAAACATAAAAAAAGCCGAGCTTGATGCGTAAGAATTAAGATTATCCTTTTTAAGCTGGGCACTGTAGTTTAAAAATATTCTGATTAACTTTTTCATTATTTCACCAAACCCCGAAATGCCGATTCCCTCTTTTGACTCCTAGATAATATCTAGGTGGGTAACCGCATACATGCTTCTGCCTTCCACTGACAATGGCGGCCTGACATAGGCATGAGGATATAGGAATCCCGTTTAAAGTAACTGTAGGTTCAAAAATAAGAAAACCGAACACTTCAGGTTGAAAAAATTTTATCATACCGGCTACGAATAATCAACCGATACCATGGTAAGGCCCTCAGCCGGAGCCGTAGGACCTGCAAGTTTTCTGTCGCGCGAATTAAGAATATCAAGTACATCTTCCGGTGTCATATTCTTATATCCCACCTCCAGCAAAGTGCCGGTGAGAATCCTTACCATATGCTGTAAAAATCCGTTTCCGTGGAAGGTGATGTACAAATAATCGCCTTTTTCTTCAAAAGAAATTAAATCAACAGTCCGGACAGTTGATTTCTTCATCCTCGGATTAGCGCAAAAAGCCGCAAAATCATGCTTCCCCATTAAATGCTTTGAAGCTTCCTTCATAAGGGAAACATCAGGCTTTTTAGGGAGTGTATAAACGTACTTTCTGTCAAAAACAGGCTTTACCTCTCCCATGTAGCAGGCATAAGTATAAGTCTTTCCGATTGCATTGTAACGGGCATGGAAACGGTCCGAACAGATGCTTACGTCATTAATGCAAATATCATCGGGAAGGTACTTATTTAAATAGTTTAAAATTTCTTTTTCGGTCATTTCCGTATCAAGGAAGACATTTGCAATCATGCCTTTGGCATGAACCCCCGCATCGGTTCGTCCTGCGCAGATGACGTCCGGCATTTCGCCGGTCATCAGTTTAAGCACATTTTCAATCTTGCCCTGAATGGTCATATCGGTACTAGGCTGGTGTTCCCAGCCTAAATACCTTGTACCGTCATATGAAATTGACAGCCTGTAATTACGCTTCATCAAAAAGCTTCTCCATGTGTTTACGAGCCGCAACCGCATTATCGGGCTTCGTATCTTCCAAGGTCATATGGATAAAGGGTTTATGTTTCTTTACAAATTTCATTATGTCAGTGTAATCCATCATTCCAAGTCCTGCGGCCATGGAATTAAGGTGATCCTCAGCCGGCGTAAAATCCTTTATGTGAATCATCATGATATCTTCGTTTAAAAGTTCGATTGCTTCGTTGCAGATATCCTTCTGATCCTTGTAATTGTAATATTCAAGCAAATTAACCGGATCGAAGATAATTCCCAAATTGGGTGAAGGAATAGCGTCAAGAACCTTCCTGGCAGCCTTGGGGTCATAGACAATATGGCGTACAACAGGCTCGATTGCAAGGATGACACCCATCTTTTCGGCATACTCAACTACGGGAATAAGATTTTTAATGAAAATATTCAATGATGCATCCGTCTTATTCTCGGGACAGGTCTTATACTCCGCGTTGGGACATCCTGTCTCCGTACCTACGACACCCGCATTTAAAAGAGATGCGAATCTGATGTGTGCCCTGTATTCATCCTGAATCTTTTTTAAAGCTTCGGGATCGGGATGAGCCAAATTTTTGTAGCAGCCGAGAACCGCACAATCGACACCGTATTTTTCAAATACCGAGCGAATATACATAGCGTATCCCGGAGTAAGTGCCGAATTGTCGCAAGGATATTCCTTAAGCATCTTGTATAAAGCAAGATGTCCGCAATTAAAGCCGTCTTCCTTAACTCTTTTTATGCGTTCCTCAAAAGTGCCGGGAGCCGTGTCATGAAGTCTGATTCCGATATTCATTCTTATTTTCTCCTTTATTTTATAAAGAAAAAACCGGAAGTGTATTCACACTTCCGGCTTAAAGTCAATGATTAAAGCTGAGGGCCGGCCTTTACTAATGCCTTACCTGCATCATTAGTCTCATATTTCTTGAAGTTCTTGTTGAATCTCTCAGCAAGATCCTTAGCCTTCT
>CAZCPW010000034.1:0-9101 GCA_964499925.1 uncultured Lachnospiraceae bacterium | reverse complement strand
GTTTCGGTTATGAAGGCGCCCAATACCTTCACTAAAGAAGATGTTGTTGAAATCAATTGCCATGGCGGTGTTTTGGTTTGCAAGAAAATTTTAAATCTTGTGCTTAGTAACGGTGCGAGACTCTCTGAACCCGGCGAGTTTACAAAGAGGGCTTTTTTAAACGGCCGTATAGATTTATCAAGAGCCGAAGCGGTCATGGATTTAATTTCGTCAAAAAGCAATGCTTCGTTAAAAAACAGTATTAATTTACTCGAAGGAAGGCTTTTTAATGAAATTAAAGCTTTAAGAGACGAAACGATTTATGAGATTGCGTTTATCGAATCGGCTTTAGACGATCCTGAGCACATAAGTCTTGAAGGATATCCTGAAAGATTAAGCAAAAAACTTGATAGTTTAAGTAATCGTACCTATAAATTGTATTCTTCTTCAAAGAACGGCAAGTTTTTAAAAGAGGGTATCAATACCGTTATTGTCGGTAAACCCAATGTCGGAAAATCTTCTTTGTTAAATGCACTTATCGGCCGTGAGCGTGCAATTGTTACGGAAATTGCCGGTACGACCCGTGATGTTATTGAGGAACAAATTACTTTAAATGACATAGTGTTAAATTTAGTCGATACTGCCGGTATCAGGGAGACAAGCGACAAGGTTGAAAATATCGGTGTTGACAGAGCCAAGAAATATGCTGATTTGGCAGACCTTGTTCTCTTTGTAATCGATGCTTCACTTCCTCTTTCGGATGAAGATAAAGAAATTTTTGATTTTATTAAAAATAAAAATGTCATTATTCTTCTTAATAAATCGGAAGACATGACAGTCACCAAAAAGGAAGATATTTTAAAGGTTTTCGGCGATAAAAATGAAATACTGAGTATTTCATGTAAGAATATGTCAGGATTAAATGATTTGGAAACCCTGATTGAAAAGATGTTTCTTAACGGTACGATTTATTCCGAAAACGAGCTTTATATCACAAATATCCGTCAGGCGGAAGAGTTAAAGAAAGCTTATGATTCTTATAAATTAGTATTGAATAGTATTAATGACGGTCTTCCGGAAGACTTTTATTCTATAGATTTGATGAATGCATACAGCTCTCTTGGTAGAATAATAGGTGAAGACGTTGATGATGATTTAGTTAATGAGATATTTTCTAAATTTTGTATGGGAAAATAGTTATGTTTGATATTTCTAACAATCATTCTAAATTTTATACAGATGTCTGTGTGGTAGGTGCCGGTCATGCAGGTTGTGAAGCTGCTCTTGCGGCTTCAAGGCTCGGACTTGAAACTGTTATTTTCACCGTAAGTATAGACAGCATTGCACTTATGCCCTGCAATCCGAATATCGGAGGTTCCTCGAAGGGTCATCTTGTAAGGGAAATAGATGCGCTTGGCGGTGAAATGGGAAAGAATATTGACAGAACCTTCATTCAGTCGAAGATGCTGAATGTTTCAAAGGGTCCTGCCGTTCATTCCCTGAGAGCGCAGGCAGATAAATCCGAATATTCAAGGTCAATGAGACACATTCTTGAAAATCAGGATCATTTAACCATTAAGCAGGCGGAAATTTGTGACCTGGTAATCGAAGATGATACGGTTAAAGGTGTTATTACTAATACCGGGACCACATATTATTGCAAGGCCTGTGTTCTTTGTACAGGGACATATTTGAAGGCAAGATGTTTAACCGGTGAATCGATTACCTATACGGGACCGTCCGGACTTCAGGCCGCTAACAATCTTTCGGCTCATCTCATTTCGTACGGAGTAAAGCTTCGTCGATTTAAAACCGGAACTCCCGCCAGAATGGATGGTCGGAGTATTGATTATTCAAAGATGGAAGAGCAGTTTGGTGATGAGAGGGTTGTTCCTTTTTCTTTTTCGACGGATCCTGAGTCCGTACAAAAAGAACAGGTTTCATGCTGGCTTACCTATACCAATGAAGAGACCCACGAAATTATTCGGGCAAATTTGGATCGATCCCCGATTTATGCGGGAATCATAGAGGGAACCGGACCGAGGTATTGTCCTTCAATCGAAGATAAGGTTGTAAAATTCGCGGATAAAGAAAGACATCAGGTATTCATCGAGCCCGAGGGACTTTACACAAATGAGATGTATGTCGGAGGAATGTCTTCTTCCCTTCCCGAGGATGTTCAGCAGAAAATGTACAGGACAGTTCCGGGACTTGAAAACTGTAAGATTGTTCGTCCGGCTTATGCTATTGAATATGATTGTCTTGAACCGAATCAGCTGCTTCCTTCTCTTGAACTTAAGAATATTTCCGGTTTATTCTGTGCCGGTCAGTTTAACGGAAGTTCCGGTTACGAAGAGGCGGCGGCCCAGGGCATTATTGCGGGAATAAATGCTTCTTTAAAAATACAGGGTAAAGATCCACTTATTCTTGATAGGTCCGAAGCTTATATAGGTGTCCTGATTGACGATCTTGTTACAAAGGACAATCGTGAGCCTTACAGGATGATGACTTCAAGAGCTGAGTACAGGCTTTTATTAAGGCAGGACAATGCGGATTTACGTCTTCGTCATTTCGGTCATGAGGTCGGATTGGTAAGTGATTCCGAATATGAGGAAACATGCAAAAAAGAAAAGCTTATAGAAGAAGAGGTTATGAGACTAAAGTCCACTATAGTCGGGGCCTCCAAGAATGTGCAGGATTTTCTCATTAGCAAGGGAAGTTCTCCACTTAAGACAGGAATCAGTATTGCAGATTTGATGTGCAGACCTGAACTTGATTATGAAAGCCTTAAAGAGATAGATGTTTCAAGACCCGATTTACCCGAGGCTGTAATTGAAGAAGTAAAGATCTTTATCAAATACGAAGGTTATTTGGAAAGACAGAAGCAGCAGGTAAAGCAATTTAAAAAGATGGAGAAAAAGCTCATTCCCGATGATATCGATTATGATGAGGTCGGAAGTTTGAGGAACGAAGCCAGACAGAAGTTAAAGCAGTTCAGACCCTTGAATGTGGGACAGGCTTCAAGACTCTCCGGCGTGACACCTGCGGACATCTCTGTTTTGCTGATTTACTTGGAACAGTTATCATACAGAGAGAAGCACTAAAGGTTAGAGATAATGATTTTAGATAAAGAAGCATACATTAAAGAATGTTCATCTAAGCTTGGAATTTCTCTTGATGATTCACAGGTCGACAGACTTATTAAATATTATGAGCTTTTGATCGATTGGAATGAGAAGATCAATCTTACTGCAATTACGGATTTTGAGGAAGTTTGCTTAAAGCATTTTATGGATTCTTTTTCCATAGTTAAGTTATTTTCTTCATATGAAGAGGCATATAATTTTTTCAGTGGAAAGAAACTTATTGATGTGGGAACCGGTGCGGGATTTCCCGGGTTATGTTTAAAGATTCTTTTTCCGAGTCTTCATGTTACGTTAATGGATTCTCTTGATAAGAGAGTTAAATTTTTAAATGAGGTAATCAGTTCACTTAAGCTTGACGGTATTATTGCCGTACATGAAAGAGCCGAAAAAGGTGCGCACAGTGAAGAATACAGGGAAGCCTTTGATTTTTCCGTTGCAAGGGCGGTTGCTGCGCTGCCGGTTTTATGTGAATATTGTATTCCTTTTGTAAAAATTGGCGGATATTTTATAGCATACAAGTCTGAAAAAGCAGAAGAAGAGATTAATGTTTCCGGAAATGCCTTAGCAAAGCTTGGTGGAAAGGTTTCAAAAAAAGTTTCTTTTTCCCTTTCAGACGGTAATTTGCAGCGTACTCTTATTGAAATAGAAAAAGAAAAAGAAACTCCGGTGGTTTATCCGAGAAAGGAAGGGACACCTTCAAAAAAACCATTGTGAGAAAGGGTAGTTGATTATGGCGGAAAATAGCGTCGAAGATATCTTATTGGATTTAAAAAAGAGTTTTTTTGACGAAAAAAAGAATATTCAGGATCAGATTGTTGAAATCGAAGTTAAGATAAAGCAGAGCAAGGAATTCATTGATTCATTAAATAAGAAAGACGATTGCGATTTTAATTTGTTTTCTCCCAGGTCTGCATCCAGGGTTTATAAAGATCAGATATATGAAAAGAAGCTTGAAATAGAAGAGCTTGAAGACAAACTTCGTGCTCTTTATGTAAAGCTTTCGGGAGTTACCAAGAAAATTGATTCTTTAAATAAGTTAAAGCTTGAAGAATTAAAGCCTGTTTCGGAGGAGGCAAATCCTGAACCGGTCAACAAGGACAGTATCTTAACTTTCCAGGAAGCAGACAGACAGAGAATAGCCGCAGACCTTCATGACTCGGTTTTACAAAATCTTTCTCTTGTAATGCACAATCTTGAGCTTGCCGAGAAGTTTATTGATTACGATATGGTCCGTGCAAAGCTTGAACTTGAGTCAAACAGAAAGATTGTCAAAGAAACCATAGATGATATAAGAGCTACCATTTATGATTTAAGACCGATGCAATTTGATGATTTTGGTTTTAAAAAGGGCATTGAAAATCAATTGAACGGATATAAGAAACGTACTAATATGGAAATATCCTATCAAATTGAAGATATTAAATCGGATGACAGCATTTTACTTCTTTCAATTTTCAGAATCGTACAGGAGCTTGTGCTTAATTCTATCAAACATTCAAAGGGTTCAAAGCTTGAGGTAAAGGTTATTGACGAAGGTTCCAAGATTTACATCGAGGAATCGGATGACGGAATCGGCATCAGTAAAGATGTCCTGGACAGACCCAATCATTATGGCTTAAGTATTTTAAAAGAAAGAGTTTCTATGCTTAAAGGTTCGTTTTTACTCGCCGATGCTCTGGCAGGAGCAAGAATTATCATAGAAATTCCGGTGTGATAAGGGAAATATATGGATATTAAGGTTTTTTTAGTTGACGATCACAGGTTACTCAGAGAGGGAATCAAGCAGCTTATTGAGTTAGATTCCGATATTACCGTTTCCGGACAGGCATCAAACATAAATGAATGTCTTGCTGAACTTCCAAACGTAAGATGTGACGTCTGCCTTTTGGATATTAATCTCCCGGATGGCTCCGGAATGGATTTAATAAAAGATATCAAAAAGATCAACAAAGATATCAGAGTTTTAATGCTTACAATCCACGATGATGTTGATTACTTGCTTGAGGCGATGGATCGCGGAGCAGACGGTTATATCTTAAAGGATTGTGATTCGGCCGAGTTAATAAGAGCTATAAAGAGAGTTTATATCGGTGATAAATATATCCAGGTTGATTTGATTCCGTTGTACAATGCAAGAATACTTCAAAGAGATGTTGAAAGAGAAAGAAAACTTGTGCTGACAAGACGGGAAAAAGAAATCCTTGTTAACATTGCCGCAGGCATGTCAAACAAAGATATAGCCGAAAAATATGATATTACAGAGCGAACGGTAAAGAATCATATTACAAATCTTTTTAAAAAAATCAATGTTTCGGACCGTACGCAGGCTGCAGTTTACGCAATAAGGAACAATTTGGTCAATGTTTAATGTTTCACGTGAAACATTATTCAAAATCGAGGGAAAAAACCCAAAATATGTTTCACGTGAAACAATTTTACCCCAAGATATTGAAAAATACGGGCGTGAAACATGAAAATACGGGGTGTGAAACATTAAATGGGTAAATTTAACACATAAACATCTTCTGCAGACAAAACAGTAATGAAGTTTTGTACCTTTTGACCCTTGTACCAATCGTGTTATAATCAAACTTGAAAAAAGGAAGAGTTATTTAATGGGAAGAGTTATAGCAATAGCAAATCAAAAAGGCGGAGTAGGAAAGACAACTACTTCAATTAATCTTTCGGCAGCACTTGCCGAAAAAGGAAAAAAGGTTCTCGTAATAGATGCAGATCCGCAGGGAAATACCACAAGCGGATTCGGTATTGAAAAGAACGAGCTTGAGAATACCATATACGAGCTTCTTTTAGGAGAATGTTCGGTTCAGGACTGTCTGATTAGGAACACAGTTCCCGGAGTCTCGGTTATTCCGTCAAATGTTAATCTTGCTGCGGTTGAAATTGAGCTGATTGACGCAGACAGCCGTGAATTTATATTAAAGAAAGAAATAGAATGGGTGAAGGATGACTATGATTTTATCATGATAGACTGCCCTCCTTCGCTCAGCATGCTTACCATAAATGCGATGACAACAGCAGATACGGTTTTGGTTCCCATTCAGTGTGAGTACTATGCATTGGAGGGCTTAAGCCAGTTGATTCATACCGTCAACCTGGTAAAAGAGAGACTGAATCCCGGCCTTGAGATGGAAGGTGTTGTTTTTACTATGTATGATGCGCGTACAAATCTTTCAAATCAGGTAGTTGAAAACGTTAAAAGCGTACTGAATCAAAAGATATTCAATACTGTAATTCCTAGAAATGTAAGGCTTGCCGAGGCACCGAGTTACGGCATGCCTATTTGCAAATATGATCCTAAGTCAGCAGGTGCGGAAGCATATGCAATGCTTGCCGACGAGCTCATCAAAAACAGGGGGTAAATATTAAATGGCAGCCAGAGGATTGGGAAAAGGCTTGGATTCAATGATTCCAAAGTCGGTTAAGGCAGTTCAGGAAGACAAGATCGTAGAAAAAGAGCTTGAAAAAGGCGGAGAAAACGCCAAAGAAACTCTTGTAAAGATTACAATGGTTGAGCCTAACAGGGATCAGCCCCGTAAAAATTTCGACAAAGAGGCTTTGGAGGAACTTGCTGCTTCAATAAAAGAACATGGATTGATTCAGCCGATTCTGGTCCAGGATCGGAAGTCTTACTATGAAATCATCGCAGGTGAACGCAGATGGAGAGCCGCCAGGATGGCAGGTCTTACCGAAGTACCTGTTATCATCAGAAATTACTCCGAGCAGGAAATTGTCGAAATTTCCTTGATAGAGAATATTCAGCGTAAGGATTTAAATCCCATAGAAGAAGCTTTGGCTTACAAAAAGCTTATGACAAGCTTTAATCTCAAGCAGGATGAGGTGGCCGAGAGGGTTTCAAAGAGCAGATCGAGCATCACCAATTCCATGCGACTTCTTAAATTGAGCGAAGCCGTTCAAAAAATGCTTGTAAACGGAAGCATTTCCGAAGGACACGCAAGAGCTCTTCTTTCTATTGAGGATACAAAGGCTCAGGATGAGATTGCAAAAAGAATTGTAAACGACAAGCTTTCCGTTCGTGATGTTGAAAAGCTTGTAAAGAGCTATGGTAAGCCAGTTAAGAAAAAGCCCGAATCAAGCAGCGAATATGACGTTTTTTATAAGGATATTGCGGAAAATTTAAAGAATGTAATCGGCACAAAGGTTTCGATTTCCGGTAAAGGCGACGGAAGCGGAAAGATCGAGATAGAGTTTTATTCAAATGACGAGCTTGATCGCATTATCAACAGGATTAAATAAAAGAACATACGGGTGAAATATGAATATATGTAATCACAAGTTTCACCTGATATTTAGAGGACAATTGATATATGAACAGTGACTTTTTCACAAGATGTGGATTGAATAATATAGACATCGGGATAGTAATTCTTGTAATGTCAATATGCATACTTGTATTGGCAATAATTTTAATCATAGTTTTGTCATCTCATCTTAAACTTAAGAAGAGATACAATGTATTTTGCCAGGGGCGTGATGCAAAAAGTCTCGAAGGCGAAATCAGCAATCTTTTTAAAGAAAATGCCGCCATCAGGATGCAGACCGATAAAAACAAAAACGATATCAGGGTTCTTTATCGTAATTTCGAAAAGGCCTTTCAGAAGGTCGGTTTGGTCAAGTACGATGCCTTTCCTCAGATGGGCGGAAAGCTCAGTTTTTCTTTGTGCCTGCTTAATGAAAAGAATTCCGGATTTATCATAAACTCCGTTCACGGAAGTGACGGAAGTTATACATATTCCAAGGAAATCAAATCCGGCACATGCAGCTTGACCCTGGGAGCCGAAGAACAGGAAGCATTAAATATTGCCATGGGCAATTAAACGAGTAAACGGGATTTTTCAGATGAAATTATGTAAAGTAAGTGAATTAACCGGGAGCGAAAAGCTTGCCAGGCCGATTATGACGCTTGGCTATCAGGAGCTTTTGGCAAAGGGCACGGTTATCAAAAAAGAATATATTCCCAAAATCCTGCAGCTTGGTATTAATGAGGTCTTTATCGAGGATGAAGGTCCGAGTCCCGAGCAGGTTGCCATACTTAAAGAAAGCGTGGGCGACCTGTTTAAGAAAAAGGTTAAGTCGGTATTGGAGCGTCACATATATACTGACAGTGCCAGCTTAAAAGAGCTTACGGAAACTGCGGATTCCATCATAAAGAACATTCTCGAAAATGACAGTCTGGTCGAGCAAATTTATGACATAAAGGAACGAAGCGCCGATATATACGAGCATTCGGTCAGTGTTTGTTCTTTATCCGTGCTTGTTGCGATAAAGCTGAAGCTTAAGAGATCGACGATTCATGATTTGGGCGTTGCGAGTCTGTTTCACGATATAGGCTTGCGTTACCTGGATTTTGATTATCAAAACACATGTTTAAAGGATCTGTCGGAGAAAAACTTAATAGAATTCCGCAAGCATCCGGCTTTTGCATATACCTCACTTGAAAAAGAAAAATGGCTTTCAAGCAAGGCAAAAACGATGATTCTTCAGCATCACGAGAGGCTTGACGGAAGCGGATATCCCCTGCATGTAAGGGAATTTGAAAAAGAAACGGAAATCCTGCAGGTTTGCGATGCCTTTGATGAAATGATATGCGGAATAGGCTGTGAAAGAGCCAAGGTCTACGAAGCGGTCGAGTTCTTAAAAGTATCGAAGTATGAACAGTTCAGTGCGGAGATAGTGGATGCGCTGCTTGAATTTACAGCTGTATATCCCGCAGGAACTGTGGTATTATTAAATTCCGGTGAAATGGGAGTTATCATTAGGCAAAACAAGCAATTTCCGGAAAGGCCTGTGTTGAATATCATTAAAGATCAGGATGGAAACAATCTGTCCGAAGAAAGAATTTGTGATTTACTGCAGGAATACAGTTTATTTATAGAGAAAGTAATAATGTAAGGAAAAGGAGCCTTGTTATGATAGACATTAAATTTTTAAGAGAAA